>JAFAPF010000139.1 GCA_019247245.1 Rubrobacter sp.
AGCCCTCTCACTAGGTAAGGGGTCGCTGATCCCACGGTTAGTCCTCCAAGGAGGATTCCTAATGCAGTGCCGCGCCCCTCACGGAACCAGGTAGCCATGAGTTTCAGAGCGGGTGGGTACACGCCTGCTAGGAAGAAACCCGTTGCAAAGCGTAGTGGCAGCCCCATCGCAGCACTACCGACCACGCTCAACAGTAAGTTCGCGAGCGTAGCTCCGATGGAGCCCCCGAGGATGACGTGTCTAGGTGAGACGATGTCGGAGAGGTTCAGGAGGCTTGAGACGAGGGCGCCGCAGACGAAGCCCAGCTGGACGGCGATCGTAAGCCACGCAGCGGTATGGGCAGAGAGGTCCCACTGTGTTTGTAGCTGAGGAACTACAGCAGAAGCCGAAAACCACGTCGACATCGAGAGGACTAGCACGGTTGCGAGCAGCGAAAGCGCAAGCCACCGTCTGGAAACCTTTTCGTTTTCGCTCACAGAGTCTAATAGTGTCACAGTTTAGCGCCCGTCGTAAGCCCTCTATCTACCGGTCCGCAGAGAGAAACCGTTCGAAAAGCTTGCTAGGCCCCAAACTGAAGTCCTGACCCGACAAGCAAGAAGAGTACAAAAAACGCCGGTTTTCCGAGCACGATCAGTGGCGGTCGGTCGCTCGGAGAATCCTCATACATAAGCCGAACCCTTCGCCTCTTTGTGCCAAAAAACGTACCTTTTCGGAGAACAGTCCATCACTTCGCTCGTAGCTTGGCGCTCTTCCTCCTTTCTGCCAAGAGCCCTGCCCGGTTCCGCTCCGAGGCTCACGGCTTTCTGCAATTCTTTTCAGAAATGAACAACAAGTGAGCAAGGTTTGGCCTGGTAAACGAGTGGTCGGACGCGGCACCATACTGCAGTCGTTGGAGGTAACCGAACGAAAGGAGGCGCAGGATTCACGAAGCGAATCATCATCTTGGCCCTCGCGATCGCCACGACTTGGGCACCAGCGATGGCTCCGCCGGCCATGGCCGGCGTGATTTGGGGTAATCGAGGACGATTTTTATAGGCTCCGCCTACGAGTCGCACAGCGCGGGCTCCTCGCCAAAAGGGGCTTCGGCCTACCCGTAATCGCTGGGTGTAGCCGCCAGGCTCGCATAAGGTTTGTATGGCGCTCGTTAAATCTTGATGGAACCTATTGCCGTCTTGCTCTGGCTTGATACTCTCTGTCGGTGGTAGTGCTGTGGTTCGAGAGGAAAGGAGGCAGCGATCCCTGCGACGTATGGAGACGTTACTGCCGAATACATCTTAGCTCGCCTGGGCGACCGGGAGAACTACCCGGGTTGGGCACTCACCCCTTACGAGGAGTTCGCGGCGGCCGGCAAGACCTACTACTTCACCCCCGGCGGATTCCTCTACCGCAAGGACCCGGGAACGGAAGAGGTGGGTGGCTTCTTCTGCGGGTACCTTACCGATGAAGTCTGGCACTACAGGGCTCATGCATCAGCGCAGAGACGAGGAGGAGGAGGAGGAGCGGCGTAAGGGCTCTCCCTCCTTACCAACTTTGTGAAGGTCTACTAGAAGATCGTAAAGGAGGGGCCGGAGCCCCTCCTATCCTCGGGAATCTCACAAACCTGCGGGCTTGATGCGCCTACTCTCATAATCGCGTCTTGACAAACAGACGTCAGGTCCGTTGTAAGCTAAATACGTACGATACAAAAACGGGCCTCGGTACCGGAAGCACTTGATCGAAAGGTTCGGGAGCGGGCGAAACGGCTCAACGAACCGGAGGAGCAGGTAATCACCCAGCTGATAGAGGAAGGACTCAACGCACCCGAGCGGTGGAAAAATGCCGGGGATGCGCTCAGCAGCTTGTCCGTGCCCGGCTGGTATTCGACGTCGTAGCGGGAGAGGGTTTTCTGCCGCTTGGTATGAAGGACGGGAAGTCCGTGGCTAGCGAGGGTGCGGCGCTTCTCGTATAGTTCTGGCCCGATTGAGGAAAAGCGAGCCGGGCGAGGTAACGGGAACTACCTGACCCAGCATGTACCAGATGCGTGGCGGCCCGGCTCTTTGATGGAGCCCTAACGTTTGCACACCTCCACGGCGTAAACAACGTCAACTTCGCTCACCGTAAAGCAGCTTACCCGCCGCCCGTCTGTGCCGTCAGCCTGAGGTCAAAGCTCAGGCTTCAGAAGGCCTTCGGTGTACATTTTGTGTGGCCAACGAATCACCCCACCTCATGTAGCGGGCAGCGATATTGGGGGTGTCAGGGTCGCGGGGTTGTTCGCTACCATGTGCTACTGGGGAGGGGGGTCCGCTGGTTTTTCCCGCTGGTTTCCTGTTGGACTCCTGGAACTGGGAGCTTCTCCTACTCCCAGTTCCACCCCACCTTCTTCGGCCTTTTGACACAGGCGCTCGGAGGACGCCCCTCGTGCGAATTCCGAGAGCGGCGTCCCACTCCCTCATAAGCGCAAGCCGAGAGGAGAGGATGCGTGGAGCTTCGCCCTGTGCCATCATACCGGGGCGTAGTAGGCCCTGCTCCGCCGGGGAAAGCGGAAGAAAGGAGTAAAGGATGCACGTAGCCATACGGCGCTACCGGACGGACCCCGCTTCGGTCGATGAGGTCATGCGACAGGTCAACGAGGGCTTCATACCCATCATCAAGGGTGCAAAGGGCTTCTTGGCGTATTACGCCCTGAGAGCCGAGGCGGGCGAGATCGCCACGGTGAGCGTCTTCGAGGATCAAGCCGGGGCGGAAGAATCGGTCCGGATGGCTGGCGATTGGGTAAGGGGCAATCTGGCCGACTTGCTGCCGAACCCGCCGGAGGTAACAGCGGGAGAAGTCCAAGCGCACGAACTAAACTTGACCGGACTGGGTATGCGCAAAATAAGCGAGTAAGCAGGAACGAACAAGGTTGGAGAGGAAGACGGGGCTTTCGCGCCCCGTCTTCTTTTATGGACTCATCCACTACATCCTCCAAAAGATGCGTTCGCGCGAGCCCTATTTTCACCCACTACCAAAACGCCCCCTTTTGATGCAGTTCTTCGGACAATCCCCATTGTGCGAACGAGAAGACGTCAGGCTGTGTGTGATACCTTGAGAGGATAAGGCGGGATACACGCAGGAGGATCATCATGGCCGACCGCAGCTTGCTTCGTCTGTCCGCGACGTTAGTGCTCATCGGAGAAGTGCTTTTCGCTCTCGTGACCCTCTTTCACGCCGATGGGCCTGCCAATAACCACCCCGCTGTGTTCGCGGAGTATGCCAGCAGCACTAGTTGGACCGCCGTCCATTTCGGGCAGTTCGTCTTTATGGCTGTCTTCCTTGTTGGACTTCTCGTTCTGTTCTTCGCTCTCGATGTCCGATCTGGGGCACTGGGGTGGGTGGGTCGGTTCGCTGCCGTTTCGGTAGTGGTAGCGCTCGCGCTTTACGGCGTCCTTCAGGCCGTGGATGGGGTCGCCCTTAAGCACGCGGTTGACGCGTGGGCGAACGCACCGGAGGCGGAGAAGGCGGCACGCTTTGCCAGTGCTGAAACGGTGAGGTGGCTGGAGTGGGGGATGAACAGCTACCAAACCTTCACGTTCGCTCTGGCGCTCATCCTGCTAGCGACCGTGATCGTGGGTACAGCAAGAGTCCCCAGGGCGATTGGTTACCTGATGTGGTTGGCCACCATTCCCATGCTCGTGCAAAGTTGGGTGGT
>JAFAPF010000534.1 GCA_019247245.1 Rubrobacter sp.
TAACCATCTCCGCTTGCCATGACTCCCCTGAGCTGGCCTACCAGAAACTAGTCGCGGGCATGAAGGAGCTGCAACTGGTACCTGCGGATTGGGATGAATAGAAGTAGACATTTCTCCTTGCAGCAACATGCCGCCTAGTTCTTCGGAGAATCCCCCTTGTGCGAAGCCCCCTCTACTTGTAGCTGCATTGAGACGAACCTCAGCGGCAACGAAAGAAACCTCTATGCAGCGCCATGAATAAAGATGCAGGTTATGGATAAGTCTGATCAAGCTCCTCTACCATCCTTGTAGGAGCTTCAAATCCGAGCCTCATATTCAGCTCTAGCGCATATCTATACAACCGCTAGCAACTAAAGTCCTAGGCAATTTCCGAGTATTGTCTGTCACCGGCAGTTCGGGCTTAGTGTGAGTTGCAAAGAGAAAAGGGCCGGTCTCTGTGGTCAGGAGTTGAGGAAATCACACAGCAAAATCCGGCCCAAACGATAGGTGACATCTTCTTACCCAGCGTGCTACTGCGCTACACCCGTCTCGCTTTTGCGTGAGACAAAGGGCCCAGACCTCCTTGTGGGATATATGAAGCACTGAAGGACTCAATTCTTTACGTAACCTTTACCTAGCTTTACAGAGCACTAACCGAGCTACGAGAAAATAATCTTTACAAACGTTCTCATAGAAGGGATAAAGACAGATGCGAGCAAACGGCTTCGCACAGCAGCGCTCTCTCTGGTTGATCTCCAAGCACAACAACTACCCCATGGAAGTGTTCATCATCGAGATCGACGGCGAGCAAGCCTTGCCGGTCTTCAGCTTCAAAGAAGAGGCAGAAACATTCCTCAGGCTCCAAACGTTCTCTCAGGAGGAGAGCTTACGAGCAAGGGAAACCACCTGCGGGGAGCTCATCTCGGTGCTTTATGGGCCTTGTGCAGGTGTAAGGCGGGTATTACTCGATCCACTGCCGCTTCAGGTGGGCCAGGAAGCGATAAGCGAGCTCGTAAGCTTGGACTGGGAAGAGTTTGTGGAAGACTTCTTAATGGGCGAGACGGCTAAAGAGATCGCCATCCCCGACTACCTCATGTGGGATTTTGCTCATGCGAGCACAAAAGAGGCACCAATAAGAATGGAGGCAAATCACTAACTACTAGGGAGGGCAATAAAGATGTACGATGAGTTCCACTCGTTCTCTAAGAAAAGTGCCGGGGTTCTAGGCTCATCTTGGGCGTTCAGCGCAGCAGTAGCCGTCATCGTCGTCTGGGCGGTCACGGGACCTATCTTCCATTTCTCCAACACCTGGCAGCTGATCATCAACACGGGCACCACCATCGTGACGTTCCTTATGGTGTTCCTGATCCAGAACAGCCAGAACCGCGACTCTAAGGCGGTTCATCTCAAGCTCGACGCGTTGCTCAGCAGCCGTCGTAGGCCCTTTGCAGGGCTAGTAGAGCTCGAGAACCTAACAGAAGACGATCTGGAGCAGCTAAGGAAGGATTTCAAGCGCAGGCACGATCCGCAAAGCATTAGGAGGGTCGAGGAGGAGCTGGACAAGCAGCTAGAGGAAAAGCAGAAGGTCGAGGAGGAGGAGCCTGCCGGAGAAGCGAGACGCTAGTTTGCACCAGCCTGCTTGTGCCGCTGGCGAGTAAGTATGAGTAAGATATTAGGGGGCAGACCGACTCATGAACCTTGCGACGTATAGCCGGAGTAACGATGGCAGAAAATCGTGCCCCTAAAAGGCTTCCGATGGCTAGTAAACCGCATAAGTATCGGGTTGATGAAAATATAACCATCTGCTCTTTCTCTCACGCTTAATACAACCATGTGTCGCGCACTTTGTGAGTCGGTTTGTAGGGGGTATGTAAATCCCTGTGGAAGAGCTTTTGATCACGGCTGTAGGCTATCTACGACTAACAGGAGGTACGGTGTAACAAAAACCACCCTTTTTGATACAAGCCAAAGGGCTTGCGGAGGAAGATTTACTGTACTTTAGCAAAGGGCTAACTAAAGCTTAACAACTTCCTGCCAATATACCCCTCGCACGGCAATAGAAGAGAGGATTGGTTTGTTGCAGGAGGCGGTCTTTAGACCCGAAGTTATCGGCTTGCTTGTTATAGTGCTTCTCTTGGCTGCTGTCTACATCTCCATCCTAATTATGGTCTTCCTTAGGAAGTGACCGTGCCCGAGTCACCTGTGCTCCCGATGAAGCCGTTTCTTCAGTAGTGTAGGACTGTACTTTGGAACTGTGATCGTCCCTTCGTTCATCTCGTTGGGGCAAGAACTTGGCACAAAGGAGGTTAGCGATGCCGATTGTTCCTCTTATAAGGATCTTAGACATCTGAGGGTCATCGGAAGTGTTAAACCAAGACCAGACGACGATAAGGAGCCCAGCAGAGATCAGGTAGAGGATGCCTATCCCCCCAACGATCGTGCGCAAGTCTTTGGCATTCACTCGTCCAAATCCTGCATACAAGAATCCTGCATACAAGAAGATAATGGCGGTGCCTAAAACGAGGACAATCCTTCCAGGTGATTGTACCCACATGCCAAGTAGCATCGCTATCCCCCACAAAGCGAAGCCTATACCTAGGATCAGGGCGTACGTGCGTAGCACATGAGCTCCTTTCTAGAAGAAGGCTTCTTCTAAAAAGGAGGCTTCTTCGGCTAGTTATTGAAACTATATTACTATCAGCTATCAGGAGACACTCTTTTCAGTAGCATAAGCTACAAGGCGCAGAATGGGATTGTCAGATCAGGTGTGCCATAAACGTTCGTTTATGAAACAAGAGTGCAGTATCGAAAAGGATCGTTTGTGAAACGCAGCTAGGATTTAATAAATTGTCCCTGCAAGCTATATACAGAGCATATAACCCAGCGTATAATGAGATTGTAGTACTAGTAACAAAAGGTGACGCTTACCCGTAGGGCTTGATAGTTAAGGAAAAGAAGGTGAGTAGTAATGGGCTTGCCAGGTTGGGCTCTTGTGGGAGCGGGCGTGGTT
>JAFAPF010000540.1 GCA_019247245.1 Rubrobacter sp.
GGAGCCGAGGAGACCCCGCTCAAGGTTGTAGATATTTGCTGCTCCTACGGGGTGAACGCCGCCTTGCTCAAGTACGAAACGACCCTCGCCGACCTCTACACGCGCTATAGCTCAGAGGAGCTCACGGAGCTCTCTAGTGAGCAACTAGCCGAAGCTGACGCCGTGTTCTACGGCGCTCGCCGTAGAGGTACACCGCTTAGGGTTATTGGCATAGATGTAGCTCGGAACGCGGTCTCCTATGCCCTTCGTTCCCGTCTTCTGGACGCAGGCTTCGTGGAGAACTTGGAGGAAGCCGAACCTACGGAGGCGTTCCGGCGGACCGTTGCAGGGGCAGATCTCTTAACCGTAACGGGCGGTGTGGGATACATCTCCGAGCTTACCTTTGAGCGGCTGCTTGGCTGTGTTATGGAACGGTCAGGATGCCGGGTTCCGTGGGTGGCTGCTTTCGCCTTACGCTGGGTTTCTTACAACGGAATCACCGAGATCCTCTCAAGGTATGGGCTTGTCACCGAGAAGCTCGCCAGACACACGTTCTTGCAGCGCCGCTTCATCGACGGTACCGAGCGTGAGTACGTCCTCAAGGAGCTTGCAAAGATGGGCGTGGACCCAACTGGCAAAGAAGACAAGGGATGGTACCATGCCGACTTCTATCTCTCCCGCCCTGCCGAGGAGACAAACATTCCGCTTGAAAGGTTACTCGCCTCTGAGCTATAGAAACGATTGGCTACCAGCAGTTAGCCAACACAAAAGCTGGTAGCTACCGATTACCTATGCAGTAGCGAAGCGCCCTATGATCTGCTTGGGACGCACTTCTTCGAAGTGTTCGATGAAGAGGCGATAGTAAGCCACCTCTTCGCGAGTGCGCAGAGGTGGATCAACCTCATAGCGCCCGCGCTCGAACTCCTCTTCGGTGACGCTCTCCTCCATACGCTTCTTGAGGACCGAGGCTGCGCCAGAGCCATCGCCGAACTGGGCTTTTTTGCGCCAAAGGAACTCTTCGGGCAGCCAGCCATCGAATGCCTGCCGGAGGAGGCGTTTTTCGGGCTGATCCTCACCGGCGAGCTTCCAGCCAGCAGGTAGTGACAACCCTAGTTCGATCATTTCGCGCTCCAAGAACGGTACCCGGGCTTCCAAGCCGTGGGCCATTGTTACCCTATCACCCCGCTGGAGGTTCAGGTTGTGCAGCCCCTCGATGATGCGGACGAGCTCGGCGTGCAGATCCCCCTCGGTCTCAAATTCGGTCAGGTACTCATAGCCGGCGAAGATCTCGTCAGCCCCCTCCCCGGTCAGGACCACCTTGACATACTGAGCGGCGAACTCGGCAAGAACGTAGTTTGGCACCGCGCTTCTCACCAGCGACGGATCGAAGTTCTCGATGACCCGGACGACCTCGGGCAAGATCGCTAGCGCGTCCTCGGGTGTGTAGACCTTCTCATGGTGCTCGGTGTCGAGATGCTCAGCCACGGCTCGGGCAGCCTTTACGTCTGAAGAATCTTCGAGGCCTACCGCGAAGGTCTTGAGCCGCTCTCCGCGCTTGCGGTACCAACAGGCAGCGATAGCGGCGACGAGACTCGAGTCGAGGCCGCCAGAGAGAAAGACGCCGACCGGCACGTCGCCCATCATCTGTCCTTCGACGGTTTCTACGAGCTTCTGGCGGACCTTCTGCAAGATCTCGCCAGGTATCGGGGCACCAGGCTCGGAGGGTCCTTCGAACTGCTCAAGATCTTCCTTGTTGTGAGGAACTGCGCTGGCGAAGCGTACGAGGCCATCCTCGGGAGTCCAGTAATGACCAGGAGGGAAGGCTTCGGCATACGGCTGCCAGTCCTTGTCGTAAGCCCATAGCTCCGAAGCGAAACGGACGTGTCCGTCGCGATAGGCCCAATAGAGGGGCTTAATACCTACTGGGTCCCGGGCAGCGACGAAGCGGCCATCCTCACCGGCAATGATGAACGCATACATGCCATGCAACTCCGAGAAGGCGTCTGGCCCCCATTCATCGAAGAGATGCAGGGCCACCTCATTGTCTGACTTGGTAAGAAAGCGGCCCTCCGGGAATATATCTCGTATCTCTTCGTGATTGTAGATCTCGCCGTTCCCAACGAAGAATAGATCGCCAGACTTTGTCTTGAGTGGTTGCTTGCCGCCCTGCACATCTACGATGGAGAGCCGTCGGTGTCCGAGCCAGTTGCCACCTACTTCGATGCTGCCCTCGCCGTCCGGGCCACGATGGACGAGGCGCTTTAGCATGCGCTCCGCAACGTCGAGGTCGACACCTCCATAATCGCCGATGATTCCGCACATAGCGTGTCGCGCTCCTCTCGGGTGTCAGAGCTTCTGCATCGCCACAGCCGCCGCACGAAAGGCGTGTAACTGTCAGTCGCTTCTTTCTGTGGGGCTAGTTAGCGGTCCTGCAACTTCTGAAGCATATATTGCCTGTACGAGCAGGGTTTGTCAATTGTACCGCTGGATAAACTCGTCTTGTTTTTACCGAGAGATTCTCATCGCTGGGGCCGACGCGCCGGTACGGTTAACAGAGTAAAATTGTGACAAGATCCTTCCACCTATGGCGCCAGCGGGGATACCAACGGCTAACGAGGTCGTAAGGAGCGGAGGATGGCGAACCAGAGGAGAGGAGTAAGCGTGGCGCAAGTGATCCACGGTGGGTTCGGACTCGGTGATAGCGGTACAGCGGATGCCATGTTTCTTGCACCCGTGCTCCAAACCTACACAGTTGCGACTCTGAACCTCAGCCCGGAGCCTGGGGAAGTGGAAGGCAACCTCCTCCTGGCAGAGAGGGCCATCACTGAGGCTAAGCATGCACATTCAGACCTTAAGTGGGCAGTACTGCCAGAGCTCTTCACTTCGGGGTACTCTGACCTGACGTTAGTCCATCGCAATGCGGAGGATGCCCAACGGGGCGTAAGTGTCCGCTTCTTTACCTCCCTTGCGTGCGATTTGGGGCTCTATGTAGCGTACGGCTTCCCCGAACGGCTTCCGGGCACTGTGGGCGCAGCGGGTGTCTCCGACAGTGCGAACCTCGTCGGGCCCGATGGCTTGGCACTCACCTACCGTAAGCGACACTTGGTGCGGACCACCCTGGAGTATCACGTTTTCGTCCCGGGAACGGACCTTCCGGTCGTAGAGGCGGATGGCGTGAGGGTAGCATGCATCATATGTTGGGATCTTGGGTTCCCGGAGGTTGCTCGTAAGGCCGCGCTCGCGGGGGCGGACCTTATTCTAGCTCCCGCAAGCTGGAGGGCTCCGTGGGGGTTACAGTACGAGCTTTCGTGCGCCGCACGTGCCCTGGATAACGCCATCTACCTAGCGAGCGCCAACCAGCTTGGTGTCTACCCCGAGGCGCGGTTCGACACTCCGGGTCACATCTACGGCCCCGATGGGCTACGCCTCTCAACCGCCGAAGATGAACGTAGCGTAAGCAAGGTAGACCACAACGCCTCCAAGCGGTGGAGAACGCTCTACGGTAGCACACTCATCGATGACATCGAACATACTCCACTGGAGGTTTGCCTTTAGAGTTCCACCCGTGGAAGCTCTTGGCCAGACACTGAGCAGTACACCACCAAGCCTTTAACAGGCTTGCCAAAACCAGACACACTCACCCCCTAGGCAAGTACAACCTCTTGTAAACACAGGGCAATATGCCTGTTTACTTAGGCGATTATGCCCTTGATGCAGATCCTCAAACGATCCTTGGTCTTCGAGGCACTTTGCCAGGGACGTCTACTTCGCTCGGTAGACCACTATATCGCCGATCTTCTCCACGGATTCGTAACGCTCGTTAATTCGCTCACGCATCTCGGGGGTCCAATAATCGTCGTGCCGGATAAGCACGGCAGCGAATTCACCCTCATCGAGTGCCTGCAAGAACGGTCTCTGGTCCCAGCGCCCATTGCGGGCAAGCTGGTTTAACTCAAAAGGCTGGCAGTAGATTTGCTGTCCGTTCAAAGGCAACAACCCTATGTACACATCGGTAAGCACAGTACCTTTCGCTTCTCGGATTATCTCGTTCACCCGTTCGATCTCGGCCACGTCGCTGGGCAACCACAACGCAAACGGTCCGGTGTCTGTCGTACTAGGTTCGGTGTCTGTCGTACTATCGTAGGAGAGGTGCATGTCGGACCACCACTGCACCATCCCGAAGACCTGAACGGCTACGACCAGGATGAGGGCAGTTTGCACCCAGTGGCGACGATGATGCCAAGCCACGAGCGCCCCTACAGCCAAGCTAAGGGCCACCGAGAGCTCCAGCAGGTAGTTTGGAGCCGAGCCCACCTTGCCGATCAACCCAGCTGAAAGTACCGCTCCGGTCGTATACGGCGCCACAAACCACTACGACTTAACGACTTAACCCACTTCCACCAAGGTAAGAGCCAGAACGCGCCCCCGGTTAGCAGCAGATACGGCATAACCTCCTGCATCTCGGAAACGTAGTAGGATAACCGCTGCCACCGGAACTCGTTGATGTTGGAGATCACCGTGTTGAAGAAGAACCCACCGTCGGTTAACACATTAAGGATGAGAAACAACGCCAAGCCGAGCCTCCAAAACACGCCTGCAAGCTCGCCCGCTCGACGGTGCTGACCCTGGGCGAGCAACCACACAAACGCGGCAAACGGCGCTACCATGATGTAGGTCTGGCATGTATATGCAGCCCCCAAAAGCAGGAGGGCCGCAATTATCACGGCCCTGCGCCTTTCCGGCCAGCAGGCAACGACGAACAGACCAGCACAGCAGAGCACTAGGCCCAACGAGTCCACACGGGCATACCCTGACCAACTCAGGACATAGAGGATCGACAGGAACGCCAGGCCACCGACTACGGCCCCGATCTTATTCTTGGTTAGAGTGTGCAGGGTCAACGTGATGAGAACGGCCACTGCTAGGACGCTAGCGAGCGAAATCGCCCGCCCGTACCAGAATGCTGGGCCAAACAGCCATACGAAGGGCACTTCGACCAGCTCGAAGAGCGGTGGGTAGTTCGCGACCACGTATGGTGACGTCCAAAGGTCGGCCCGGTAGACATTTTCGAAGTCCGCAAGCCTCACGGCCTGATCCAAGACCGGGCCCTCGCCATAATCCAAAGGATAGGGGAACACGAGTGTGCTAAGGCCGTGCCGAACGAAGATAACGAGTGCCCATGCCTGCGCTGTGAGCATGATTAGCAGGGAAAAGCCAAGCGCCACCTGCGGCAGCATCCCCCTCGACACCCATTTTCTTATCACTCCGTTCACCTTCTCAGTATCAACGCCTTAGACTTGAGATGATGCGCTGGTTATAAAAGAGCTATATGGCACTTTGTCCTATTTTGTCTTGGTCCTTGACAGACCACAGGCCCTCTCACCCATCTCTTC
>JAFAPF010000187.1 GCA_019247245.1 Rubrobacter sp.
ACCGTGAATATAAAAGCCTTCCAAGCGATTTCGGAGGACGCGTTGCTACTATCCTTGAAGAGTCTAAGTATGACCGCAGCCCGTATGGTCAAATTGACGGTTGGGGAAGAAAGTGGCTACCGTAGAAAACGGCCCCTCCGGAGGGGCCGCGAAGGCGCGAAGGCTAAAACCTTCCACCTCCAGTAAAACTGGATTAATAGTATTTTACCAAATACAGTTGTTTATAAACAAACAAGGCGCAAAATTGTATAATTTGCAGCGCTTTTTGGATCATCTAGTCCTCGATGAGCTTCTCGTAAGGCAAGCTATTTGCTACCAACAGCTTACACATAGCATCACGGAACATATGCGGATTCTCGCGGTTATTGAACCGGAACTCCAACTCATCCAAGTAGGCATCTAAGTGCTTCGCACTAACCTGATGGTAAGTGCCAATGATGCTGCGCTTGAGTAACGACCAGACGTTCTCTAGCGAGTTGGTATGTACATCACCTTTCACGAACTCTTTTTCGCGGTGCTTCACTGCTTCATGTTCGGTGTCCTGATCTGCGATGCCCCTGTAGGCAGGCCACTCGTCAGTGTAGATAGCTTGCGTGTCTCCGGCAATGTTCTCTCGGATGAAGCCCTGTAAAGTCTCTCTATCCCTTCCACGCACTACCTGAAGCCTTATAGCTCCTCCGCGCTCAAAGGCTCCAACAACTACAGTTTTGTTGTCCTTGTGTCCGCGCCCCCTGCCTTCCACCTTGCCGCCCACAAATGTTTCATCCACTTCAATAACGCCCTTTAGGAGCTGGGCATCAACCTCGTTTAAGGCAGCGCGTATGCGATGAGAGAGGTACCACGCCGTCTTATACGTGACGCCCAAAGTACGCTTGAGTTGATTAGCGGAGATTCCCTTTTTGGACTCTGCGATAAGGTAAACTGCTACAAACCACTTCCACAAAGGAAGGTGAGAATCATGGAAGATGGTGCCAGCGGTAACGGAGTACCGATAGCGGCATGAGTCACAGTCCAGTTGGTTGCGCGTCGTTATGTGAGAAATTGTCTTACCGCCGCAACGGGGGCACCTTAAGCCATCCGGCCAGCGCAACCCTTCTAAGTAGCGACGGCACCTATCCTCATCGTGGAAACGGTCTATTAGCGAGATTAGGTTTATCTCCTGCTCTTTTAGCATGGGAGGTCTCCTGAGTGGCTAGGCAAAACAAAAGACGACCCGCTGAAGTGAAGCGTCCCATAGAGCTTACCGACGATGAAGTCCTTGAGCATCTGTTCGGGAAAGAGGTTCGCGACAAGCTCAAGGAAACGGCCCGCAAAGCCAGAAAACCTGATATCTATGGAAAAAAGCCGCCCCATGCGTGAAGTATACAGGGCGATTTACCGTGCGTCAAGTATATAATCCCGAATGTTGACTACCAGCTGAGAAGAGCAATAGAGAGTGTCGGATGTGTACGTACTAGATCCTTTAATCCTAATCATCGCCGTCTTCTGCCTAGCTGGAGTAGTCTGTACCATAGCTGCTGCCATTATCATGACAGACCGATTCGCACATGTATGGCACCACAGCGCACCTAAAGCAAGGGGTAATAGGTGCACAAGCATCGAGCGTAGGCTGTTGAGGCACAAGGAGTGCCCGGCCAACGCTAGGAGAAGACATTGAGCAGCAGATGCTTGAGATGAGGCACTCTAGTACCAGGAGTTAGCGAGGATAAGTACTAGAGGCAAAGGCAGCCTCCTAGAGAGGGTTTCATGATTAACCCGAGTTGCCCCTATAGGCATTGGATAAAGAAGTCCAGCAGAAAGCAGACTATCTTCAGCTCGAAGCGTCTCGGTGTGACCATATGAATCTTCTTGGTATACACTCTGAGCCTCTCTAGCGCTCCGGCTTGGGTTCCTCAAAAACCCTTACAACGTTAGCCAAGTCTTTCTAGGATTTGACTCATCTCTTCTCGGTTATACGCTCGCAGCGTGATAGTCCTAAGGTTTCCTGCTGAGCCTAGCTCTAGAACGTAGGCGCTGATACTCTCCAGATTTGGTGCTTGGGCTATAAACACCATGTCGCAGGTACCAACAGTCCAGTAGATCTGCTCATGGCTCACTCCGTGCTTGTTGGCGACTTCCTGAGACCTTTCGTAGCGCTGAATCGTATCCTTGACGTCTCTGATCCCTTGGTCGGTCCAGCTCACCAAGCAGACGAAGGTGGCCATAGCTTTCTCTTTCCTTTTTCCCACTTTCCCGGCAGGTTAATCCTCAAAAACAGCAGCAATAATGCCACAAAGCAGATCTCCGCGCATTCCCCGAAGAGTTGCACCTACTTCCTAGGGGCTGGCATTGCCTCTCGTAACGTCGCAAAGACTACGCTTGCCTAGAAGTAGAGTCTTCTCGCAAACCCACATCCACGATCTTGCATAAATCTTGTCCTGAAACAGGGCCTTGGCGACGATGACAGGGCTCGCGAGCCCGTGATCTCACGTCTATATGTAGTGGCGTGAGTACGTATTCGCTGATCCTGCATATCTCATAGCAAACCTCCTCATAAAGTGCGCAACTCCCTCGTGCAGTAGTAATGACTGCAAAACAAGCCCCTAAGCAGCTTCAGGCAATCCACGAATAGCATAGAAATCTGCCATAGTTTTAGAAGCCTCCAGCGAAATACGGAGCTCTCTTTGCCCTTACACCTTCTGAGACTCCGAGAAGATCTTAGAAGCAGCACCTTGTCGCAAACCTCTCCCTACCCTACAGCATCACTTATGCGGAACTAACTGCTAAACACTGTCCGTAGCGCGTATTGAAGAGTGAAAAGGTTATAAAGATGCCCAAAACACGTCGAAAGGCACCCAAAATCGAGGTCGCTGGGCAAGAAAGTGCTAAGTGATGCTGTAGGGCGCTTCTTCTAGGCAACTTGCTGAATAATAGCCGTGAAGAGGAGCTTACACCCATAGAGGAAGGCGAGTTGCTTTAGAAGCTGCGCATCAGATAATTATAGGCGAGCGCGGTTGCCAAAGAAGTTAAAGGCAACATCAGCATCGCTGCCACTGAGCCACCTACCCATTCTCCCCACGTATCTGAACCAGAGACTACCAATCCTACGTACGCCCCCGCGCCCAAGACAGCTTCCTCTAGTATCACAGCGAATGCAGCGGTGAGGAACACCAACTCGAAATGTCCTCTCACAAGCTCACTGCTGCGTCTTAAGGCCGCTACAGGGCCTAGCCCTTCCCTAACGATTACTGGTGCGAATAACGACCAACGCGTCAACAGCCACAAGCCGGGGATTACCAGCAGGCTGGCTGCCGCGCTGGGCAGTGCAATAGCAGCAATTGAGGCTGCTATAACAAGCGGCGCAGCAGGAGCGGCTGCCAGCAGTTTGACGAGCACACTGCGAAGCGGAATATGCACTGAACTTTGCGCTTCGAGCACCACTTCTTCTGCGTATGCCACGTAGAGGTACAAAGCTAATGATTGTGTAAGGAACGCTAAGACGTCTTGAAGAACATATTGGGAGTCTGGGAGTAGATAGGGACTTTCTAGGAGCATCCCAAGAAAGACAGCTGGGAGTAACATAGGCGCAGGATGACGTCGAATGAGAGCGATTGCTTCCCACCACACTGCTGATGCAGTAGCCCGGTCATCCACAAACGGAAGCTTAGCAGGAAGGATGCGCCAAGGGGTGGTGACACCTCTTCAGCAATCTACTAAGCAAAGGTGGACTACCCTAAGAACTGTCTCAAGAAGGTTCGTTTATGAGACACTTACTCGAAGAATCCTCATTGTGCGAAGATCCCTGTCCGTTGCTGTTTCAGGAGCTTTGGGACGAACCTGAGAGATAGCCCGACTCCTAGCTCTAGGCGCAAGCTGTTTAGCGGAGTGCTTCCGAGATTGCGCAGTACTTCAGTATATGCCTACCATTCCAGTAACAGCATCTGCACAGAGGAAAGGAGCTTCGACATGACTACCGCGGACGCCGCCGAACAGTCGGGTGCTGCTGGCGAGGGCCTGCTCGCGCGTCATTCATTGATCTTCTTCTTCATCATCGCCTACGCCGACACATGGCTCGTCGAGCTACCATTTGTGCGCTTCGCAGATAGTACGGGTGGCCTCCTGCCGTTTAGTTGGCCGATACCGTTCCCGGTGGCTGCCGCCGTTGCTCCCTTTTCAGGCTCATCCTTAACGGGGTTCGTCATGGCAAGCGTAACCGAAGGGAGGGCGGGCGTAGGCCGCTTGCTGCGGAAGATCGTGCTGTGGTGGATGGGGCTTGGGTAGTACCTGTTTACCATCGTCGGCATCCCCGCCATCATCGTGCTCGGCGCCATATTCTTGCTGGGGGTCCTGGCATCATTTCAAATGCCCGCTCTTTCATGGGTATCGACTTACCTCGTTAGCTTCGTCGTAGTATTCATCCGGAGGACCACTGGACGAGGAACCCCGCTGGCATGGTTTCGCGCTGCCCCAGCACACGGTCCTTTGGTCGGGAACCTCATCCTCGCACCCCACCATAATTTCCTTAGTGCTAGTGTTAATAGTGGGTCTGCAATCCTGCGTTGCATATGTAGGAGGGGGAGCCGCTAGTAATCAGGACCTCTCTAGGTAGGTGCTTAGGTAGGCGCTGCTGGGCTCCTCGCAGCTTTATTGTTCTTGATTGGAGCGGCTTTCGTGATCGGTGTTCTGATTATTTCTGTAGTGTCCTTCATACTCGCGGTGCTTCTAGCTCTAGCGGTAGGGTTCACCTCGAACTTCGTAGAGCTGAGGATTGGGGGGTTGTATCCTTAGTTTTGGCATTAATGAGCTACTCTGGTTTCCGCGCTAGGCAGAGAGAGATACTAGACGAGATCGCGAACTCACGTAGGCAACGATCACAAAAGTTAGGGAGCTGCTATTGCCTGTAGGCCCAGAGATAACCTAGGTAGGGGATTCTGAGTACTTCCGCAGTAAAATTACTAAAGAGGTCTTTGGAACGGCATCAGCATCAGGGAGTCAGAAAATTATGTGTGGCAGGTACACCTTAGCAACACCGATAAATGATCTAGTGGAGCAGTTCGACATCGAAGAGTACCCCTCCTCCATAAGCGCCAGCTATAACGTAGCTCCCACCCAAGAGGTAGCTGCAGTAATTGCCGAAGATGAAAAGAGGAAACTCGAAATGCTGAGGTGGGGTCTGGTTCCTGGGTGGGCAGATGACCCTAGTATCGGTAATCGGATGATAAATGCCAGGAGCGAGACTGTTGCACAAAAGCCCTCCTTCCGTAAAGCCTTCAAGGACCGTCGCTGCCTAGTACTTTCGGATGGTTTTTACGAGTGGCGGCATACCTCCGATGGCAAGCAGCCCTACTACATCCACATGAAGGATGGCTCACCATTCGCTTTCGCTGGGCTCTGGGAGATTTGGAGAGACGGAGAGAAGATACGCTCCTGCACAATCATCACCACGGATGCCAACGAGCTGGTGGGTGAGATACATAACCGGATGCCGGTGATCTTGTCTCCTGAGGATTACAGCCTATGGTTAGGTCCCGATTTTAAGGAGAGGGAGGCTCTCACGTCTCTATTGAGACCTTACCCTAACGACGCTATGGAGGCCTACCCGGTGAGCCGAAGGGTCAACAGTCCCTCAAACTTCGCCCCAAACTGCATAGATCCTGCAGCATAGGGCGGTTAACGAGTCCGAAGCCTTCTTTTTGGCCCTTGGATTTCTGATGTCAGGTCTAGGATACTACCCCCCTCGGTAGGCCTGACACAACGTACAATTCTCAAGGAGAAAAGGAAGGAGAGAGCACCGTTGACCGAGCAGACAAATCCCTCGACACAGCTCCTTCTCGACCAAGCAGAGATCATTCGCGTCGTGGACGGTATCGACGACGCGGTCGACGCGAAGGACTGGGTGACCTGTCGCGGGTACTTTCTAGAGGAGATCTACATAGACTTCAGCTCGCGCGCAGGCGACTCGCCCGGCCGCATGGCCGCCGGCGAGTTGGTGGGCGCCTGGTCCGCTAACCTCTACAGCGTGCTAGCCTCTACAGCGAGAAGCTAAGCTTCCATATGGGCACTAACCACCCGATCGCGATCGACGGTGACCGAGCCGAGGTGGTCTCCAAGGGCTACGCCCTTAACATTCTCAGGAGAAATACTGGCTCGAACCTGTGGGAGGTTTGGGTACCTATACCCACACATTTGAGCGTACGATGCAGGGATGGAGATGTTTAGGAATAGCGTTGGCCGTGACCCACGCGCGAGGCAATGAGAAGGTTCGGGAATTTATCCCAGGTTAGTAATGAACCGCTGTGCTGTTTGGTAAAGTCCAAGGTGAAAGATATAAGGAGCAAGCACTACGGTGCTTATCGGCAAGAGGTACTGAGCGCAGCTTCATTCCCCCGAGAATCATGCTACAGCTTTGAGCGTTGAGGTGGCGGAGATCATCGAGCACTTTCTAGTCAGTACTAAAGGGTACATGCGAACCGATACCGACTTGCCACGTGCCCAGCCTTACATTGCTACCACCGCATAAAGGAAGATGTGGGTCGGGATCCTTTTAAGGAAGAACTCAGGCCTTTGGGTATTGTGAGGGCTTGGCTGTCGCCGTAAGATTAGGTTGCCTATCATGAGGACCAGGTCCTGATCTCCTTCATTGCTTTCAGCCCGGCCCTCTCTTTATGGGCTATCACCTAAGTTGTCAAACATATCTATAGGTAGGGTAGCGCGGGGTAAGCGAGAGCATAGAATGGTTACCAACAGGTAGCCTCGTTGGTTTCTACCCAGTCAGAGCACACAACTCTAACGAGGACCACCTTTTATCGGCCCGTTTCTCACTCGTTATGACTCCGTGTTTACTTTACAGGGACGGGTGTAGCTCAAGAAGCGTAGAGGAAGATGTTATAGCTACCGAGAAGGCTGGATCCTCCTTCTACTTCGCGCTTCTCTAATCCCAGGCCTCTTTCTACTAACTTTTGGTTAGTGCAAGAAGCCTGATGCCCTCTCAAGCGTTGGTAATGAGAAAGGAGAAGTAGGGCACCAGGTTATTAGGTTTATATACGGCACATACCTTTGTTTGGATCAAATGGCAAGGCTATCTTGTTCAGACACTTGTAACCGCGGAATCTGCGAATCACCTGAAGAATCGGCAATCCAGGAAATCCGAATTTCCGGTGTTAGATATTCCCGAAAGCTTCTTGTCCGTGTAGTCATATACCGCTACAGGTAAGAGAGACGAGGGCTGGGGCCTTAGTCATACATAGACACTGCATACCCAGCCCTCTTTACTCGCGGTCTATCGGTAGGATAGCCCGAGAAGAGCGACAGCGTAGGATGTCTAGCAATAGATAGCCTCGTTGAAGATCTTTCGTTGTTGTCCTTATACTCAACGAGGCTATCTATTATCGACCCGCTACCTTAGAGACAAGCACGCACTTTTACGCAGCGAGACGTATGTAGCTCAAGAGCACGGTAGGGTACCCGGCACACCCGACCCTTCTTGCTACCTGCCGGTTAAGGTCCACCTCCGCGCCTGCCTCTTCCAAAAAAGAAATAGGCAAGGGCAGCCACAATAATCACGATGATTATCAACCATATAAGCGTTCGCACTTTTTGCTACACCTCCTTCCGTTAATCTTCCGTGAGGAATTATGCCTGCACTTCTGCTTTCAAGCTTCTATCTCTGCTATTTGTTTGTAACGCCCCAGGTGCATAAGCTGCCGATACCACCTTATTCCCGGAAATTGAGCCTGCTTGGAGATGTTTACGCTTCACGGGCTTCACGGTAGTATACTTGAGATAAAGAGCAGGCAAGCTAATCAGCTCGAAAGGAGTGAAGTCCGATGCCTTAGTAATCGGTGCTTCGAGTCCAGAAGGGGTCCCGCATGGATCGGCGGGACCTTTTCTTTTTGTCCTAGGGGCTGGCCCCTTATAGCAGGGCTCTCGATCTTCTGATGTTTAGGGATTCGTCTTGGGGGGTAAAAGGTACGATCAATACATTATATTACCGGGCTGGCACCCCCTCCTACACTAAGAAGCCCAGCTCGGCTCTTATATACTCGGGCTGGCACCTTCCTCTGACACACACCAGAAGTCCAGCCCGTCTCTTC
>JAFAPF010000191.1 GCA_019247245.1 Rubrobacter sp.
GTTCGAAAGGGTGCCACTCTTGATCTGGATACTCCTTGGGGCTACTCTTTTGGGCGCGGCTCTGGGGCCTTTGCTTCTGACACGCTTAGTCGAGCGCTGGCGAGGATGGTCAGGAACGTCCCCTTCACCCGAAGTACCCGGATCATCCTATTTGTTTCCTCTTGGGTTCTTGCTTTTGGCGCTCGGCCTTGGCTTGCTCTCGGTGTTGACCGGCACAAACGCGCTGGCCAGGGACCAGCTTGTAAACGTTGCTCTACCAGCAGGTACGCATCCAGCATCCGACGCTACGCTTGCTGAGACTTCCCAAACAGAGAAGCGCAACGTTGTCCTGGTTCATATGGAGTCTATCCGCGCCCAGTCGGTAACACCCTACAATAAGAACTTGAACACCACGCCTTTCCTCAACGAGCTGGCCAAGAGTAGCCTGCTTGACGAGCAGGCCCACATCGGAAGCATCCCTCGCTCCAGTTTTTCGAACATCTCGGTCAACTGCGGGATACAGCCACCCAACAGGTTGGGCTCGGAAACCCGTCCGGGCAGCGTCCCCGCCCCATGTCTGGCAGACCTCCTTAGGGACCAGGGCTACAGCAGCGCGTTCTTCTCCAGTAACGCCGACGAGTACGGGGATATGGCAACAAAAAACTGGGGCTATGAGAGGGCTTTCGCTCCACCGGACCCGGGCGTACCTGCTCAGTATCGAGATACGAGCATGGACCCACAAAAGTACACGAAGCCAAGCCACTACGGCTATGAGGAAGACATCATGCTAGAGCCAAGCGAGAGGTGGCTCAAACAGCATAAGGGCGCACCGTTTATAGCCGAATACATGACGAATACAGGTCACGATGAGTACAACTGCCTCACCACCCGCTACGGCAGCGAGAACTTCTCGAACGACGATCTACTCAACCACTACCTCAACTGCGTGCGTCTGGAGGATATTTTCCTGCAAAACCTCTTCGAGCAGTACAAGGAGCTTGGGCTCTATGATAATACTATCTTCGTCTTGTTTGGAGACCATGGGGAGGGGTTCGGCGAGCATGGGCGCTTCATGCATGGGGACACCATCTGGGAGGAGGGCTTAAAGGTCCCCCTGATCATCCACGCTCCTGGGTGGTTTAGACAAGGCGAGCGCGTGGATGGGCTATCCAACTACACTGATATTTTGCCTACGATACTGGAGATGCTGGGCTTCGAGGTCAAAGATGGCAAGTACCCAGGCTATTCCCTCTTACATACTTTGCCTGACGATCGCAGCCTCATGTTCACCTGCATCAGCCGCCGCAAGTGCCTGGCGAGCATAAAGGGCAATGAAAAGTACATCTACCATTACGACAACCAACCTGAGGAGGTCTTCGATCTGTCAAAGGACTCCCTGGAACAACACAATCTCGCAGATGATTACAGTAAAGAAGATCTGGACAGACGGCGCAAAGACCTCTTTGCGTGGCTCTCGAGCATCGATGCCCAGTACGGTCATGGAGCTCTCTCGTGGGGTGACCAGTCTGGGGAAAACACGAGCCAGCAAGCCAGGCAATCAGGAGTGCAACCACCAGGCGCAACGGTAGGCATAGGCCAGCCCTTGAGGATAGGAGACCTGGAATGGATCGTTACAAACGCTTACCCGGCCAACCAGCTCATCTCTCCCATAGACGGTGGTACAAAGCAGGGAAACTTCATTGTCGTGGACTTCCAGATCAAGAACAACAGCGAAGAGGGCTTAGACCTGAGTTCGCAGTCTTTAGCTCTCTTCGACGGTAACGGACGCAAGTTCAATTTCGACACGGATACCTACCTTTACATAGAGTGGTCCAAGGTCTTATTCCGTTTCGAGGTGGGCCCCGGCGACAGCCAGGAAGGGGAGTTCATCTTCAAGGTTGCCCCAGATACCTCGCAGTTTTGGCTCCAGCTCGGGGAGCGGAACCCCTTTTCTAACGAGAGGGGTTATGTAAACCTGGGCCTCTAGCAGCCTTCCCGGAGCTCAAAAGAAGTGTGAGGGGTAGCGAACACGTCTAGCGGTCTTCTAGGCACGCTGTTCCCGGGCAACCTTCGAGGGACGCGTGGCGAAGCTCAGGCCGACAAGGACGACGAGGTTGACGGGCAAGGCAACGATGTCGTTGTTGGTGTCGCCCAAAGAGCCCAGATGAGGACCGCGCGAAGTTTAATCCCGATGATCTCCATGTATGCCACGATAACGACGCCCGCAAGCACACCGGCACCCGCGCCCCACTTGGTGACGAAGTTGTTCGTTAGGAGGCTGAAGAATAGGGCCGGGAAGAGCTGGGTGACGAAGCTGTAGCCTAAGAGCAGAAGGAGCACCAAGTCCAGGCCACTCGTGAGCGTAAAGGCCATCGCCGCGAGAGCAACCACGGGCACGAGGACCTTGGCAAGTGTACCGACTCGCTCTTCCGACGTCTCGAGCCTGAACGCGCTGTAGACGTTCTTCGAGAGCACCGTCGCCGAAGCCATCAGCAGCATCGAGCTCGGCACCAAGGGCGCCAGGAGACCGACGGCTCCGATCAGGCCGACTAGCCATGGGTCAAACACCTCCAAAGAGACCCGCA
>JAFAPF010000193.1 GCA_019247245.1 Rubrobacter sp.
AAAGACTTGCCGACCACGTCTACTACGAGCCTAAGGATAGCGGGGGGGAGAAGAATATGAAGGATCGCCTCGATCGCTGGCGGCGAGAAAGGGAGGAGCGAGAGAAGGCCCAGAAGAAATGAGTGTCTCGGCCATTATTCTCCGTACCGCAGCCGTCCTGTCTTAACGCAGTCTGGCAGTACTCGCTGCATAACTTTTGCGCTTCCTCGGGCTACAGGTTATGAAGTTGGCGACTGTCCCCGAGCGGGCGGTTTGCGTTGGTCATCTTGCTGGTCGGAGATAAGGTTTCTCGGGCTTCCTGATGGCAGCTTCTCTATTTCCATCCAGGGCGGTCTTCTCGCTGGTGGCAGGGAGCAGCGCGAGGAAGACGAAAGGTTCGAGCCAGGTGATGTACGGGTAGAACCAGTAATTAAACGTGAGCTGGAAGGCGACGATCAGGACTGTCGAGAAGGCGGCGAGCCTGCGAACGGTCCTCTTTCCCGCAATAATAGTAGATAAAGGTACAAGGAGGGCGAGAGAGGTGGCGAGCGCCGTAAGAGGGAACTGCAGAAAGCTGAGCACGGGGAGCTGGGTGAAGATGGTCCAGGGGCTTTCGCGAGTACTCTGGAAGGCTAGGGTCTTTTCGTAGAAGAGCTTAACGGCACCTACAGGGTCACCGTCGAGGGCGAATACCCAGGAGGTGAGGAGAACGATGCCTAAACCTCCGAGGATGAAGTCCACGATGGAACTTCGTTTGCGGCCGTCGTGGAGCATCCACAGGGGAGCGAGGATGAGGGGGAAGAGCTTGATCGCGAACCCCGCCCCTACCGTCATCCCGCGTGCCAGGGGCGAGGCTGCCGTTGCTAGCCCGATCGCTGCCACCGCCGCCACGATCACGTCGTTGGTGTTGTTGTTCGTTGAGTATAGGGTGTATGGGAAGCATACCCACGCGAGGAGCAACGCTGCGCCGCACCGCGTCCCCGCATACCTCCATCCCGCGAAGAGCAGGGCGAGAGCCGCCGTGCCGAACGCGAGAGCCGTCAGCGCGTGGGCAGCAGGCAAATAATCCCACTCCCCAGAGTACCCGAAGAGCCACCGGAAGGGTATGTAGAGTAGGTAGTTCAAGGGACCGTAAGTGTCACCGGTCTGGACATCGTTGGGCATATTGCCGTAGGGGAGCGTTCCGTCCATTATGAGGTCGGCCCCGGCGACGCTGGCGTAGCCGACGTCTATCACCCGCGAATTCAGGTTCAGCGCGAGGACGAAGCCGCTCGCTAAAGCGCCAAGCGCGAACAGAGCCGACGTGGGGATGCTGCTCGTTTGCTCGACCCTCTCACCGATGCCGAAGCCCATAAGCAGCGTCCTGCCGAGCAGGTAGAGGAGCGGGGGATACCAGAGGAGCACAGCCCAGTGCACTTCTCCCGCCCGGAAAAAGCCATGCGAGACGAGGAAACTTAGCAGGACGACGATGTCGAGGTTGCGCATGGAGAAGAGCTTGTCGGTGCGCAAGAACGCTAGGGCGAAGATGAAGGCTAGAGACCCCCAGACATACCAATAATTGGCCTGCTTACCATAGGCCCCGTAGTCACCGCGGGCCATCTGCCAGCCAACCTGATCACCGGTCCACACGTACTTGAGCTGCCAGGTCTCGTCGTCAACCCCGACTTGGGCGACCTCCTTACGCTCGCTATTTTCGTCAGGCATTCCGTCCACGGCACCGCTCTCGTCAGCCTTGAAGTGAACAGTCCACTCGCCGTCCTCGTACTCGGCATCGGTGGTGTAGGGGCCGTGATTCTTGAGTTCCTTACGCACTTTGGGATCGGCTGCGGCAACCTTTATCGCTTCGGCTTCGGAGGTGTTGGGGTAGGTTAGAGTACGAGCGACGGGGTAAACCTCCACCCCCTCAACTTTCCCCGTGTCATCCATTACCGTGAGTTCCGCAACTGCCGTTCGTGAGACCTCCTCAGTCAGTACAACCCGCCAGGCGTCGCTCGTCGAGTTGTACTCAGCCGAGGGATTGACCGTCGGATGTGTGAGGAGTTCGTCCAGCTGTGGCACAGAGGAGGCCGCCCGACGTGCCTCTTCCGAATCCATCTGCGGGCCTGACCTGAAGCCCAAGACGGGGAGGAGCAGAGACAAGGCGAGGAGAATGAGCGCTACCCGCTGGAACCGCTTTACGAAGGTTCCCCGCTCCCTTCGAGTTTTAGGGGGGGTGGGTTTGATCGCTACTCCTTCAGCTCTTCTACTTCCTGACCGAACAGCTTAG
>JAFAPF010000194.1 GCA_019247245.1 Rubrobacter sp.
GAGCGGGGTGAGACGTGGTGACCGGTCCAGATCGCTGGGATCTCTTGGAAAGGATCGGGGCCTACGCTGCAAGCGAGCTCTCGGCTGGGGAGGCCCGCGAGGTGGAGCAGCTCATCAGTGAGGATCCCGAGGTGTCGCGAGTGGCCGAGTCTTACCTCCGTATGCTCGCTCTGCTCGGCGCCATCGGCGATGAGGCGCCTGAGGCCCCCGAGGCAGTGATCAACTATGCTATCCAGAGGGCGTATATCTCGAACTTTCTGCGGCAGGCGGAGGAACTTTTCGCTGGCACGGCACAGGCCTACCTCGACGCTTTTGTTTATTATTTCGGACTCAAGCGTCCGCGACTCGTAGGGTAAGGGGTGTAAGGAGGCACCGGTGGTAGATACTTTAAACAAGATGTTGGGCGACCTTATAACCGCGGTGACCGAGTTTGTTCCCCGGCTCTTCGGTGCCGTGGTGGTGGTGCTCATCACCCTTATCGTGGCTATCGTGTTGCAGCGCCTGGCGTCACGTCTCCTCGATGTCCTGGGTGTGGACGAGCTTGCTGAACGGACCGGGACCGCAGACTCTTTTCGGCAGCTCGGCTACAACCGTGGTCCTTCGCGCCTGTTGGGCCTCGTCCTCTTCTGGGCCGTTTTTTTGTCCGGGATCGCGGGCGCTTTGGGTATTCTTGGCATCTCCTCACTTGAGCAGGCGATGGGACAGATCGTCAGCATCTTCGGGCGGGCGCTCGTGGCGCTCGTCATCGTGGTCGCAGGTGTTATGAGCGCTGGCTGGCTGGCGGGGCTGGTTGCCCGTGGGGCTGAGAACGCGGGCCTGCGTGGTTCAGGTGTCTTCCGCCGCATAGTCTTCGTTACTGTGGCGGCCGTGAGCGCACTCGTGGCCGCAGACCAACTTGGTATAGAAACCTCCTATTTGGTTCTTTTGTCCATAGTTCTATTCGCTACCATCGGCCTCGTCACCGCTCTCGTTTTGGGTCAGGGCCTCGTCCCGCTCTCAGGGAACATCGCTGCCGCCCGCTATGTTCGGGAAGATATAACAGTGGGCGATGAGATCTCTGTGGACGGTATCGAGGGCACCGTCGAGGAGCTCGGCCACTCCGCTATAATCCTCCGCTCCCAAGATGGTTACCTCTACCGCATCCCCAACCGCACCCTCCTTGAGGGCGTTGTTCGGAAGAGAGCTCAATAGCTTTCGAGAATCAACCGTTGATCGCCGTGACGAAGATTTTTCAGCGACGTTAGTTCGATCGTCTGAGATCGTCTGATAATGAATCTTGGGTGGAGGGTTATCCGGTAGCGGGTTTCTTGCTAAGGGCATGCTGCCATTCGAGCTCGTCGATCCAACCGCGTGTCAGGTAGAGCCAGAAGGCTAGCCCTTTATACGGACCGTAGGGGAGAAAGCGAGCTTCTATCTCCGCGTCCTCAACAGCTTGCTTACCCGAGATACGCCCGTAGGTTGGTCTGGTCCACAAGTTGAGAATGAGCCGGGAGTACCTGCCGAGCAGCATCATGACGTGCGCCGCCGCGAAGGACCTATACCCGGCAGCGCCTGTAGCCGTTCCTCTATCTCTTCGTCCGAGAGTTCCTCCGCGTCGAGAGCCTCGAGATCCAGATTCCCAGAAGCCACAGAGCTGGCTAACGCAAGCAGGTATTCTCCTCGATAACCTGCGCGCGACATCACGATAGAAACCTTTCCTGGCTCCGGCCATCGCTTGAGCCGTGGGGAAGGTGCGTCATAGGGGACCCGTTTCAGGTGCGCCGGGGGCTTTCTCGCCGAGATGTTTGATCAGCGCGCTCACCATTCTCCTCGTGGCCGACCAGGAGCAGTTGGTTGTGCACAGGGTCTTGATAACATCCTCGAAGACCGTGGCACCCCGGATCATGCGTCCCGCTCCCCTCGTGACCCAGGATAATTCGGGATCTCCGGCAGCCAACGAGTAGAACCCTGAGAGATCCTCATCCAGTCGTAGTACGTACCTTATACGGCCTAAGAGTGGGACAAGCTCCT
>JAFAPF010000141.1 GCA_019247245.1 Rubrobacter sp.
AAGACCGAAGATGGCTTCGAAGGCGTACCCTGGGAAGAGTAGGGAGCTACTCAACCCTCGTGCCAGATAGTCTTGGACGAGGCTGGTTGACGTTTGCGAGGTCTCTCGCCTACATCCGGGTAACCCAAATACAGATACGCAACTATCCTACCGTTCTCCTTCAGACCGAAGAACTCACGCATATACGGATGATACGCTGCAGAGCCGGTCCGCCAGATGGCAGCGAGGCCCAGAGCGTGAGCGGTCAGCTGCATGTTCTGAACGGCCGCAGCACAAGCAGCGTAATTTTCGAGCGTTTCCACCCCATCCCGGCCGCCTTCGGAGATTACGACTATCACTACCGGGGCGCGGAATGCTTTTTTGCGTTCGCGGCTCACACGCCCGGCGATGTACTCCTCTTCCTCGTTTTCAGACTCGCCCAGGATGCGAGCGAGCTCAGCGCGGGCGCGAGCGAACTCGCCGCGGCCTTTGCCCGTGAAGACGTGAAAGCGCCAGGGTTCGGTGACCTTGTGGTTTGGGGCGTGGATAGCGCTCTCCAGAATCTCCTCGACGGTCTCTTTAGGCACCGGGTCTGATCTGACCCGCCCAATGCTCCGGCGCGACTTTATCGCCTCCCTAACCTCCAAGAATCCTCCTCTCTGCTCGTACGAGCAAATTCTAATGCAGTGATTGGGAAGCAAGACCGAAAAAAATCGCTTATCATTCATGTAGTCAAGGACAGAGAGGAGGATTTGCATGGCAGGAAAGTCTAAGGTAACAGTCGTCGGGGCGGGCAACATCGGAGGAACGGTGGCCCTACACCTCGCCCTGCGCAACTACACAGACGTGGTGCTCCTGGACATCGTCGAGGGCCTGCCGCAGGGTAAGGCGCTCGACATTCTCGAGTCCGGCCCCATCGAGCGCTTCGACGCGAGCGTCGTCGGTACGAACAGCTACGAGGACACCGAGGGTACAGATATCGCGGTTATAACGAGCGGCAAACCCCGACAGCCAGGAATGGATCGTAGCGAACTCCTCAACGACAACCAGGAGATCGTTTCTAGCGTAACCGAGCAGTTAGTGGAGCACTCCCCGGACTGCATTATCATAGTCGTGGCGAACCCGCTGGACGCAATGTGCCACGTGGTGATGGAGACGAGCGGCTTCCCGCGCGAGCGCGTTATCGGGATGGCCGGCATCCTGGACACCGCCCGCTACCGCACCTTCATCGCTCAGGAGCTAGACGCATCGGTGCGCGACGTCTTCGCCCTGGTCTTGGGTGGGCACGGCGATACGATGGTGCCGCTTCCCAGCATGGCGACCGCGAGCGGGGTGCCGATCACGCAGATGTTGAGCGAAGACAAGGTTGATGAGATCGTGCAGCGCACCCGACAGGGCGGGGCAGAAATCGTCGATCTACTGGGGAGCGGGAGCGCCTTCTACGCACCTGCGGCCGCCATCGTCGAGATGATCGATGCTATTTTGCTCGACCAGAAGCGCATCCTCCCCTGCGCCGCCTACCTGCAGGGCGAGTACGGCATCAACGACCTCTTCGTTGGAGTCCCGGTGAAACTCGGTGCGGGAGGCGTTGAGGAGGTTATAGAGCTCGACCTTACGGATGAGGAGCGCGAAGAGCTCGAGCACAGCGCGGACGACGTGCGCGAGATGGTAGAGGTGTTGCACAGCTGAAGGTCATCGGACCTCCCGGATCGCCGAGGATGACCAGTAAATTGATGCCTTTAGATTCCGTTCTCAACGTCCCCGGATCTGGGTTACTGAGGGGTGGAAGAAGAGGTCCAAGAACCAGTCCGCTGCGATCCGCGCCCGGTTCTCGGGGCTCTCCAACTTGAACAGATAGGTCGCCCTCCAGAACAGGGCGGCTGGAAGGCCCCTGAACTTCACGCCCTTGACCTCGTTTACGGCGAACTGGCTCCCCAGCTCGACCAGCTGGCCGCTAGGCTCGTATTCTAAGGGGGTAAGCTCTTCCCCATCGACGGCGGCGAGGATGTTCTTGGCCAGGGTCTTGCCCTCCTGGACCGCCGCCTGAGCGTTGGGAGGGACCTGTTCTCCGTCTTTATCCACGTTTGCCGCGCAATCGCCGATGGCCCAGACGTTTTCTAGCCCGGGCACCCGCATGTATTCGTCCGTCTCGACACCCTGTTCGCCCTGCAACGGGAGATCCAGCTCGTCCAGCTTGGCGCTGGCGCGGTTACCGGCGGTCCAGATGACGTTCTCAGCCTCTATTTCCTGTCCATCGTCGAGGATTACCCGGTCGTCGGCAACCTCCTGAGCCCGGGCGTTGTTGACCACCTCAACCTCGAGGTCCTCCAAGTGCAGCCGGGCCGACCGCCGGAGCGAATCGGGCAGCTCATTCAGGATCTCCTCGTTTGCGTCCACCAACACGATCCGCAGCTGCTTCAGGTTTATGTTCGGGTAATCCGGAGCGAGCGTCTTGTGAGCCAGGGAGTGAAGCTCCGCAGCTATCTCCACCCCAGTGGCGTTACCCCCTACGACCACGAAGGTTAACTTTCGCCTCATATCCTCATCGCTGAGCTCTGTATCTTCGTCGCGAGACAGGGTGATTTCCTCAAAGCGTTCGATCACGCGGTTGCGGATACTCTCAGCGTCCGTAAGCCCCTTCATGCTGATGCTGTGCTCATCGACCCCAGGTATACCG
>JAFAPF010000185.1 GCA_019247245.1 Rubrobacter sp.
AGCACGAAACGGCTGCTAGCACCAAGAAAAGACGTATTTGCAGGTAATTCCTCGGTGACAAAGCGTTGGTTTGCGGTATAATCTGTATATGAGAGAGGTGAGAAGCCCCATGAGACAGAACTGGTTGAGTGTCCCTCGGCGGCGTGAAGAAGAACGGCTCGACCCTCACGTTTACAAACGTGGGGTAAACGGATTAACAGTTGAGAAGGCCGTCGAGCGTACGTACCCACGGGTAATGAAGATACTCGCCAGGAGCGGTGAGGAACATTCGGCGTTCGAGGGACAGCTCGTTCGGCAGACGATTCGGGCGTGTCTCATCTCGCAGGTCAGCCGGGCGAACCTCTACCGTATCGCGGGCATCCTCGTCGCCGACCGCCGCGATGAGGGAGCACATCTCGGTCGTTCTCTTGCGCTCGCTTACGTAGCCTCCCTGAGGGAAGCTTTCCTTTCAGACCTCTCCGTCGGCGAGCAGATTACATCTCCTCTAGGCCCGGGGGAAGTACGCTACATCTCCGGGCGCGGAGATCGCGCCGTGGTAAAGCTCGACGAGGAACCTGACAATGAGATCTGGCTGCCGGTCATCCAGCTCTTCCGGCTGAATCCTGAAGACACAGCGCGACGGGCCTCTTAGCCGTTTCCGGAGTTTGGTCTTCATGCTTCGGTATAGTTGGGGATAAACTCTCTTATGACGCGAAGCGATGAAGGGGCGGGTTGATGGAAGAGACTTGGGCGGCTAGAACCCGCGTCATCTGCAACCCGGCCTCCGGCGGCGGGACATGGGAGCCTGATCTGTTGCGTGAGGAGCTCTCCGGCTTCGAGTTGGACTGGATCGAGACTGAAGGTCCAGAGGACGCGACGGAAGCGGCTAAAGAGTGGCACGATGGTCTGCTCATCGTCATCGGTGGCGACGGTACCATCAACGAGGTACTCAACGGCCTCGGTAAAGCCGGGTTTCCAGAGAACGTAACGCTCGCCCTTCTACCGGCAGGGACGGGCAACGACCTCGCAGCGACGCTGGCGGTGCCCGAGGATCCCGACGAGGCCGAGGATGTAATCCGTCGGAATCGAGTGCGAAGCCTTGACGTAGCGCGGGTACGCTCCGAAAGTATCGGCGAACGTTTTTTCATCAACGTGGCGACCGGTGGCATTGGGGCGGAGATCTCCGAGGCCAACTACGAGGATCTGAAGAGCAAGTGGGGCAAGCTCTCGTACCTCCGGGCTTCCCTGGAAATTGCGCGCAACTTCGACGTGAAGGAAATAACGCTATACCTGGATAGCGAGGAGCATAGGATGCGAGCCATTAACCTAGCCGTCGGTAACTGCCGCTATGCTGGAGGCGGCTGGCTGGCAGCCCCAAAGGCTAACCCCGAAGACGGTCTTCTGGACGTCGTAGTTATAGAAGATGTTGGCCTTAAGGAGCTCCTCAAGCTCACCCCGACAGCACTTGCCAGGTCGAACTATCTAGATAAAGAAGGGATATTCTTCATGCGGGCCAAGGAGATTCACGTAGAGAGCCAACCGCCCGGGCTCGAGTTTACCGTCGATGGAGAGGTCATCGGTAAAGAACCTACCGAGTTCGCAGTCATACCACGTGCATTAAAGCTTGTAGTCGGCCTTGAGTACGTCCCGGAGCCTAAGGAGTAAATTGATGAGTGACGTCAAGGTGCTGCTTTTCGGCGCTGCGGCAGACCGAGCTGGCATCCGCCAAACCAAGGTGCGGATAAACCACGTGGTGACCCTTGGTGAACTCTGGTCCGTTCTCGCAGACCAGCATCCTCACCTCATCCCCATGCGAGAAACCTTGGCCTTCGCTGTCAATGGCGAGTACGCTAGAATGGAAGATACAGTCTCAACTGGCGACGAGGTCGCGGTTCTGCCCCCCGTCTCGGGAGGTTAGTTGTTCTTCCAGATCCTCAAGGAGCCCATAGACGTCAAGGCACTTATCACCGGTGCCTTCCACCCAAAGTGCGGAGCGGTTGCAAGCTTCATCGGGACGACGCGGGCGGACGAAAGCGGGAGCGCGAGAGTAGAGTACTTGGAGTACGAGGCATATCGACCGATGGCCGATAAGAAGCTCGAGGAGATCGGGGAGGAGATAAGCGAGCGCTGGAAGGTTGGCTACGTCGCGATCGTGCACCGTATAGGCAAGGTCGACCCCGGCGAGCCAAGCGTCGCCATCGTGGTTGCAGCACCTCGCCGCGAGCCTGCGTTCGAGGCAAGCCGATATGCCATAGAGCGCATCAAAGAGATCGCACCGATCTGGAAGCGTGAGGTCTGGTCCGACGGCTACGTCTGGGTAGGCAGCCAGGTTGGTACCCGTCCCTGAGACGAGTCACTCTCGCAGCCTATATACTTGCGATAGCTAGTTAGGTTCCGTTCGTCGACTAGACCACGTATTGCATCGTTGCTCGAAGTCCTGACGTCGAGATGTATACTCCAACCCACCATGGGTAAGGATCGTACGTCTTCAGGAATGGAGTTCAGCATCCGTATCGGGGTGATAGTGGAGCGTGAAGGGGTATTGCTCCTCGTGCGTCACAAGAAGTCAGACTGGGAGACGTATTGGGTCTTGCCGGGAGGACGTCTAGAGCCAGGAGAGACCATTCCCAACTGTGCTGAACGTGAGCTGCTGGAGGAGACGGGCCTCAGAGGAAGGTTCACCAGGGTGCTGTATGTGAGCGAGTTTTTGGCCGAGAATCGGCACACGGTAGACGTAACGGCGCAGGTCGAGGTCAATCCCAGCGAGGAGGCCCAGCTAGGTAGTGACCCGGAGGAGGAAGCAGGCTCGGAGCGCACCTTGCAAGAGCTGCATTGGGTCAGGTTCGAGGAGCTAGGAAGGATAACGTTGCTTCCAGGCTTTATTCGAGATCGAATCGCCAAGGACGCAGCACGTAATTGGCAGGGAGGCGAGGTGTACCTCGGGAAAGCGGATGGCTAGCGATTCGGTAGATCCGGTAGCAGCACTTCTCTCCGTCCTACTAATCGACGGCGTGATCCTGGGACTCGCTATCGGGGGGTTCTGGGCAGGGGTCTTTGTGGCTCGGAGGCTCGGGCATCCGGCAGGCTACGGACTAGGAGCCTTGGGCCTCTCGAAGCCAAAGTTAGGGTACTTTGCCGCGGCGAAGCTCGGACTTGTGGTCGGAATCGGAGCACTGGCCGTAAATTTTGTAGTGTTTCCTCTAAGCGTTTTCACATTAGACGAGTTAGGCTACTCTACCGAACGAACGGTACAGGAACCGCTTATGCGAGGTATCCAGGGTTGGGTTGGAGCGCAACCGGAAATCGCAATCCCGACCACAATCTTCGTCATCGTGCTCTTCGCTCCCGCCGTCGAAGAGGTTATCTTCCGCGGCGTAGTCTACGGCAGCCTCCGTAAGCTGGTTGCCCTCCTTTCTGGTAGGCTACAGAGGCTAGGCAAGGGTACCGACAGAATCACAGGAATTATCTCTTTCATCTTCGCGGCACTCGGCTCTTCGGCGCTGTTCGCGGTTTTACACCTTGAGCTCGTGCTGCTGCCTGCGCTGTTCGCACTGGCGATTGCTCTGTGTGTACTCTATGAGAGGACAGATAGTTTGCTTCCATGCTTCGTGGCGCACGCGTCGTTCAATTCGTTCGCTGTGCTTATCATAATCTTGAGTGGGACCAGGGTGCTGACGATGCAGGTCTGATCAACGAGGAAGCAATCTACATCTTGGAAGGGTCGGGCACTCCGGATAAGGAGAAGAAGTCGAAATATAAGGGCGACTACGTTGTCTCACGCGCGAAGCTCGAAGGGGCGCACCAGATTATCAATTTTTCGGATGAGCCATTACGCTATCTCTGTTTCTCGACCATGGTAGAGCCCGATGTGCTCGTCTACACGGGCTCAGAAAGGATAGGACTCTTTCTCTGGGCCGACTCCAGGCAACCCGAGAGAAAAGAGAACCGTACACAAGTACCTGGGGCGATGCAGAGGTAGGCTACTACCACAGCGGAGTGTAAACAGCACCAAAACAGCCCCCGGGGATTTTTTCCGGGGGCCGTACCCTTTTGAGCATTACGCAGGTATCCCATTTTTCAGCACGTCCGCCTACAACTACCGAAGAGGCGGAGGATTATAACCCAGGATCCCGCCGGGATTTCGGTGAGCCTAGGTCAGAGCCACCTCTCCCAGAAGATACCCGCGACTACTACTCGATGCGTCTATCTGGATCACCTCCTCTCCGTGCCGTCAACTCGAGGAAGTGTACTACTTACTCTCGTACTCGACAAGGGGCACCCTCAAGATTTATCTTTTCTCTAGGATTCGACGCCTCAACAGGTCAAAGGCCCGGTTGGCGCTACGTTCCCGGATAGCCTCGCGGGAGCGCCTCCAAGCCGAGAGGTCGAGCTTCTCCGCTACCGTCCCGCTCGCGTCCGAGAGCCCAACGAAGACGAGCCCAACCGGCTTCTCCTCCGTCCCTCCATCGGGACCGGCGACGCCCGTGACTGAGAGCCCATAGTCGGTGTCGGCGTCCTCGCGAACGCCTTTGGCCATGGCGCGAGCTACTGGCTCGCTGACGGCTCCATGTTCAACAAGAAGCTCACGCGGTACCCCGAGCAGACGCTCCTTAGCCTCGTTGGAGTAGGTAACGAGTCCTTCCACGAAGTACACCGAAGATCCGGCCTTGTCGGTCAGTCGCTTGGCGAGGAGGCCGCCGGTACAGCTTTCGGCGAGAGCTAAAGTGGCGCAGTTCTCGGTGAGCAGACGCCCTACTGCCCCTTCTAGAGTCTCATCTTTCTCGCCGAAATAGTATTCCTTAAGGCGGTTGAGAATATCCTCGGCGACGGGCTCTATTCTTTTTTCGGCCTCCTCATGGGTGGCGGCGCGGGAGGTGACGCGGAGCCGCACCTTGCCCTGACCGGCTAGAGGAGCGACCGTAGGATCCGAGGCGTCGAGGAGGTCCTGAACCTTCTCTGCCAAGGCAGATTCACCTATTCCTGTGAACCAGAGTGTCCGGGAGACGATAGCGCCGGCGGTTCGCAATTTGATAAAAGGCTCAAGCGTCTCCTCAAACATCCTCTTCATCTCTATTGGCACGCCGGGAAACGTAGCAACTAAAGCGCCGTCGAGCTCCAGAAGCGCACCCATCGCCGTGCCTAGAGGATTGGGGATAAGCCTTGCGCCCTCGGGGAATAGAGCCTGCTTGTAATTCGAGGACGTTGGCTGGCGACCAAAGCGGGCAAACATCTCGTCTACATGCCGCCTCGCCTCGGGATACTCGACCATCTGGCGGGTTGCTGCAAGGCCTAAGCACTCGTTAGTAAGGTCGTCAGAGGTTGGGCCGAGGCCACCGGTGGTAATAACCAGGTCCGCACGGCATGAGGCCTCCAGGAGAGCGGCAACGATGCGTTGCTTATTGTCACCCACAGTCATGTGGCGATAGACAGAGATGCCTAAACCCGCAAGCCGCCTACTCAGCCAAGCCGTATTCGTATCCACGAGATCCCCTAGAAGCACCTCGGTACCGATGGCTAGAATTTCGGCGCTTCTTATGAGGTCAGTATTCTCATCTGCGTCGGGGACGTTCGTCTTTTCGTCAAGCACACCTGTATTCTACAATCCTCGCCATGATCGATGATGTCCTCCTCAACACCGCCAAGGATTATGCCCGCGGACGTCTCTCCGAAGGACGCTACGCCCACTCCCTGCGCGTGGCCAACACCGCTGCAAGCCTCGCCAAACTCTACGACCTCGATCTTAAGAAAGCACGTCTGTCCGCCCTCCTGCACGACGCAGCCAGGGAGATGGGCAAGGACGAGCTGTTGCGGATAGCCAAAGAGGAAGGTCTCCCTATAAGCGACTTTGAACGCGAGCGTCCCGTACTCCTGCACGGTCCTGTAGCTGCAACGCTTGCGTGCAAGGAGCTAGGGTTAGAGGATGCGGAGGTAAGGGAGGCGATATACCATCACACGACGGGCGTACCGGGTATAGGGCCTCTTGCGCTCGCCGTGTACGTTGCTGATAAGATCGAACCGGGCCGTAGAGGGTCCGGCGTAGAGAATCTGCGCAATGTAGCCCCTAAGAGCCTCCGAGGAGCTGCGATGGCGGCGTTGGAAGACTCCATCTCCCACGACGAACGGTATGGCCGACCGGTCCACCCGAAGAGCCTCAAAACCCTAGAGTGGTTAAAGAGCTGTGGAGGCGAACGCTTCGATGAGCCTAAGGTGTAGCATTATAGAAGACTCCGTATCCTGCCACCACCGCTGCAGCGAGCGCTACGGCGAACTCTGCCACCCCCCCAGACCGAACTCCTCCGGGTAAAAGCCTGAAGGGCCATCCTACCGGCCACAAGAGCGGAATTCCTCTAGTGTTCAACGCATCGGCGACGAGGTGCGAGGCATAACCAGCCACGAGAGCAAAGCATAAGTTGGGGGAGAAGGGTGCTATAAAAGATACAATAGCGACGAAGAAAGCAATCCCCAGCAAGGAGTGCGTCAAGGTCCGGTGTCCGACAGTACGAGCGAGCACGAACGAGGTGGTCCTCAAGATCCAGCTCGCGGGACGCGTAAGAGCGTTCAGCACTGGGCTCTTGGTACGACTTAAACCATTGCCGAGCCTGCTACGCGGGTTGTCCACGTCTGGGATCCAAGAGGCTACTACCGCAGCGGGATAAGCATAAAGGGGTGGCTCTTTTCCGACGAGAAGTGAAGCTCCGGCCAGGACTGCGATCCCAAAAATGGCATGCGTAGTAGCGTTCATACGGAGGACAGTTTAGCAACTCGCAAAGCCCCAGCGTACGGGAAGGCTTCCAACAGATGGCCGAACACAAAGAACTTCGATTCGCAGAGAGGAACGGGCTCCGATTGCGTTAGCCCTGTGGTTCCTGGCTCCAGGAGTCAGCCGTCCCTGGCGACGACTGGTCTGGCTGTCCAGGGGGATGTAGTTCGATGAAGGTCTGAGTTACTTCGGGCATCTCGTCGCGCATCGCCTTAGTTATCCGTTCGAGGAGCTCCTCGATCTGGTCGGTGTCGAGCCCGTCTACAACGTGAATCTCGGCGTTCACTAGCACGGCGTTCGGCCCCAAATGCATTGTCAGTAGCCGCAGCACGTCCGTTACCTCATCAAAGGAAGTAATGGTCTTGCGCAGGCGCTTCTCGTCCTCAGGAGGTACTGCTTCGCCCAAAAGCAGAGCCCGCGAGTCGGCGCCGAGTGCGAAGGCGACCACACCGAGGACTACGGCGACGCCGATAGAGGCGATGCCGTCATAAACCGAGGTGCCTGTTAGCTGTGTGACGAAGAGCCCCGCAGCCGCGATGGCAACCCCTATGAGCGCTGCAACGTCCTCGTAGAGCGGCACCTTCAGGGTCGTGTTGCGCGTGGTTCTGAAGTGGTCCCAGAACGAACGATTCTCTT
>JAFAPF010000142.1 GCA_019247245.1 Rubrobacter sp.
CAGACCGAAGAAGCAAGTGCAGGCAGCAGCCCTGCGCCCGCCGATCGCAAGTGGCCATGAGATCAAGTGCGCTTGGGAGCATTGTTCGAGGCGCACTTGGCAGCCGCACTTGGCAGCTAATGAAGGAGTTTTTCAACGCGCTGGACCGTTTGTGACACATTTACAAATCCGCCAAAGAACCAACCATTCTATGCCTCGTCCTTTGTGCCGGAACTCGTGCCAAACTCAACACACTCAATGAGTTATGAGACAGCACTACGGGTACCTACAGCGCCTGTAAGCCTTCTCGCATTTTTATCCACCACCGCTACATGTTCCTGAGTCCTAGGATTATGTGTCTGCGTTGGTGTAAAGCACCTCCGATACGATCCGTATACGTTCTTTTTCCTACGATTTGCAGGGAATTTAGAAGAGAGCCGCCCAGGACTCGAACCTGGAACCTAGAGACTTCTAGTCTTTGGGCGCCGGACGCTATACTCTTTTCCAGTTTAGATTGCACCGAGAGAGGAGCATCGGATGGTCGAGGCGACCGAGAAACTTACAAAGAAAAGCGAGGATCCGAGCAGATGGTACCTTGACCTCATCCGCATGGCAAAGCTCGCCGACTACGGGCCCGTTCGCGGTACGTTCGCTATAAGGCCCTATGGGTTTGCGATCTGGGAGCGTATCCAGTGTGACCTAGACGGCCGTTTCAAGGCTACCGGACACCAGAACGCTTACTTTCCCCTCCTCATCCCCGAGAGCTACCTCAAAAAGGAGGCCGAGCACGTCGAGGGTTTCGATCCCGAGCTCGCCTGGGTGACGATCGGGGGGAGGGAGGAGCTAGAAGAGCCTTTGGCCATCCGGCCGACCTCTGAGAGCATCATCTGCGACTTTTACAGGAACTGGGTCCAGAGCTATCGTGACCTGCCCATTCTCATTAACCAGTGGTGCAACGTCCTGCGCTGGGAGAAGGTAACTCGTCCTTTCTTGCGCACCGCTGAGTTTCTCTGGCAAGAGGGCCATACCGTCCATGCTACCGCCGAGGAAGCCCGCGAAGAGGCACTCAAGATGCTGAACATCTACCGGGACTGCTTCTACGAGGCGATGGCCCTCCCAGTCCTCACCGGTATAAAAAGCCCCTCCGAGCGCTTTGCCGGGGCGGTGGAGACCTACACCTGCGAAGGACTAATGGGCGACGGACGGGCCTTACAGGCGGCTACAAGCCACGACCTTGGCCAGAATTTCGCCCGGGCCTTCGATATCACGTTCCTCGACGAGCGGCAGGAGCGGGTGTACCCCTACCAGACATCGTGGGGCCTCTCGACACGCACCATCGGCGGGCTCATACTCGTGCATGGGGATGATAGGGGCCTGAAGATACCACCGAAACTCGCTCCCGTAGAGGCGGTTATAGTGCCGATCTGGCGCGGCAAGAATAAGGCTGAGGTGCGCAAGGAGGCCGAGGCTCTGTACTCCGAGCTCAAAGGTTCCGGGTTCCGAGTAGAGGTAGATCTCGATGAGGAGCACTCGCCGGGATGGAAGTTCAACGAGCACGAACTAAGAGGCGTGCCGGTACGCGTCGAGCTCGGGCCGAAGGACATCGAGAAGGGGCAGGTGGTTTTGGTCCGGCGGGACACCGGCGAGAAAGAGTTTGTAGGTCGCAGGGGAATGCCGGAATCGTTGCGGGCTTTGCTGGCAGAGATTCAGGAGAACATGCTCCACCAGGCCACCGAGTTCCGCAATGCGAATACGCGCCGGGCGGAGACTTACCAGAAGTTTAAGGAGATTATTGAAGAGAAGCGTGGCTTCGTTATTATCCCTTGGGATGGGACCGAAGAAACCGAGGCGAGGATCAAGGAGGAGACCAAGGCCACCATACGCTTCTTGCCCTTTGAAAGAGAGGAAGGGAAGGATCCTGTCTCCGGCAGAATGGGTCGAACAGCCGTCTTCGCCCGGGCTTACTAATAAAGCACGGCTGTGCTGCAAATTACCCTGCACTTGACGAAGGCCCCCATCTTGTTTAGCATTTGGTTCTAGCGCGAACTCGCATCGAGAGCGGTGGAGGGAACTGGCCCTACGAAACCGCGGCAACCGGTGGTGAGCTACTCATCGCAAGGTGCCAAATCCAGCAGGGTCTGTAAAAGGTTCTGGAAGATGTGGGGAGAGCCGAACGGCCTCTTCTACGGAGCGGGTTGCGCGAGAGGCGGAAACCTGACTGTAGAAGGAGGCTGGATTACTGACCAGTACGATACCGGACCCGGCTGCCAGGGCTAGCTTTGCTCCAGCCCGCCTGGGCAAGTACTTTCACCGAATTGGCGCCTTCGAGCCGGAACTCGGCGGTCGCTTGAAAGAGGTTACCCTCGCCTATGAAACATGGGGCGAGCTGGACTCTTCAGGTGAAAACGCCGTGCTGGTAGTCCATGCGCTCACAGGCGATTCTCATTGCGCCGGGGGGTGCTGCGAGACGTACAAGCGGGGCGGCTGGTGGGATGCGATGGTCGGACCGGGGCGGGCGATCGATACTGACGAGCATTTTATCGTTTGCTCGAACGTGCTCGGCGGCTGCTCGGGGAGTACGGGCCCAGCTTCTACCGACCCCGAAACGGGACACCCGTATGGGATGCGTTTCCCGATCGTCACCATCCGGGATATGGTGCGAGCGCAGAAGCGGTTGCTCGACGATCTCGGGGTGCGGAAGCTAAAGTTAGTTATCGGAGGGTCTATAGGTGGCCAGCAGGCTTTGGAGTGGGCGGTCGAGTGCCCCGGCTTCGTGGAGAAATCGGTGCCGATCGCGGCGACAGGTGCCCTGGGGCCGCAGGGGTTGGGGATGAGCGAGCTCGGACGCCGCGCCATAATGGCCGACCCCTTGTGGCGGGACGGCGACTACTACGGTGAGGACAAGGGACCAGAGACCGGACTGGCGATCGCCCGGATGGCTGGGATGATGACTTATCAAAGTGCCAGAGGCCAACAGGAGAGGTTTGGTCGCAACTCTGCGAGCCGGCCTGCTTTATACGAGGAGTTCGGTGGTCGCTTCGAGATCGAAAGCTACCTTCACTACCAAGGTAAAGATCTCGCCGGCCGCTTCGACGCCAACTCCTACCTGTACCTCACCCGTGCGATGGACCTCTACGATGTGCAGGCCGGATATGCCTCCCAGGAAGAGGCTTACGGACGTATAGAGGCCGAGGTGCTCTTCGTTGGCATCTCAAGCGATTGGCTCTTCCCGGCGGCGGAGGTGCGTATGGCTGCAAGGAAGGCGAGGAAGGCCGGGACGCAGGCGTACTATAAAGAGATCGAGTCCCTGAACGGACATGATGCCTTTCTGAAGGATTGGGACCAGCTTAGGGCGGTCGTCGGGCCGTTCCTCGGCGGTTAGGAGGAAAGGGATGGCCGACACGACCAACCAGAATAGACGTCTCATGATCAAGTTCAAAAGTATCCCGCTGGACGAGGGTATCCAAAACGGTCCTGTAGCCGCGGTGATCTTGGCGCACGCTGGGGAATGCGCTTGAAGCGCGTCGAGATCGTGCAGCTTGGCTTGGGCTACGTCGGGCGGGCGGTGGCTCAGATCGTCATAGAGGAGCGCAAGCGCTGGCGGGAGCAGTTGAACCTCGACCTCCACTACAGGGCCGTCGCTGATACCTCAGGGGCTCTCATCGGTGAGGAGCTCCTGCCGCAAGCCATACGACTCAAGGAGAACGGTGGCAAACTCGCCACTTTGGGCGTCGAGCCTGTGGAGGAGGTACTGACCTCTGCTCCCGCAACCGGTGCCACACGGGTGGTTATAGATCTGGCGGTGCATGGGACCGGTACCTTTGACCTGGACTTGATCGGGGTGAGAAATGGCTCTTGCCTGGTGCTGTCGAACAAGGGGCCACTCTCTGGTAGTGGCGCCGAGTATAGGGAGCTCGTGCGCGTGGCGGGGGACCTGCTCTGGCACGAAGCGACCGTGGGCGCCGGGATGCCCATTATCTCCACCCTCAAAAACCTCCTGGACACCGGCGACGACATACTCGAGATACGGGCGAGCCCGAGTGGGACTTTAGGCTTCATCATGAGCGCCGTCGAGACCGGCCGGTCATTCTCAGAGGCCGTAAAGGAGGCTATCGATCTTCACTATGCTGAGCCGGACCCCAGGGACGACCTGTCGGGGCTGGACGTCGCCCGCAAAGCCATCATCCTCGCCCGCACCATGGGTCGCAACATAGAGCCCCAGGAGATCCCCTTCGAGTCCCTCATCCCGGAGGGGCTGGAGGACGTCTCTCTAGAGGAGTTTATAGAGCGCCTGCCGGAAGCGGACGCAGAGTTCGCTGCCCGGATGCACGCTGTAAGGGCCAATCATATGCTTCGCTACCTAGCTCGTATCCCAGCCGAAGGGCTGGTCAAGGTCGGCCTTACGGAAGCGGCGGTCGAGAGCCCCTTCGGGCCTATAAACGGTCCGGAGAACGTCTTTGAGTTTCGCACGCGCCGCTACTCGGACGTGACTCTTACCGTTTCAGGACCCGGCGCTGGCCCGGAACGCACCGCAAGCGGGGTGGTTATGGACCTGCTTGATATAGTGCGTAAGATTGTAAAAGATGACCTAGAGGACGGTTAGCGTGCCCGAAGGATATACGGTTGCGGTTGTAGGCTCAGGTCTTGTAGGCGAGCGGCTGGTAGCGGAGTTGAAACGGCGAGCCTTCCCTATCAAGGAGCTGCACGTCTTGGCTCGCAGCGCACGCCGGGTAGTACTCGCCGGCGAGACCTTCGAGGTGGGGGTGGCGGAGCCTGATGCTTTCGAGGGTGTGGATTATGCGCTCTTCGCGGGGACCGAAGGAGAGAAAGGCGCCGCGATACAGCTCGCTCACGAAGCCATATCTCGTGGCGCCATCGTCATAGACAACGGGAGTGACTTCCGACTCGACCCCGAGGTGCCGCTCGTGGTGCCCGAGGTAAACGCTGAAGCTGTAATGAGTCATAAGGGCATCGTCGCCAACCCGAACTGCTCCACGATCCAACTGGTCGTCACGCTTGCACCCATAGCCCGGGAGTACGGTCTCAAAAAGGTTGTAGTCTCGACCTATCAGGCGGTGTCAGGAGCTGGGCGAGAGGGCGTTGCGGCTCTGGAGAATGGTCGGGAGGACGCCTTCCCCAAACCCATCGTTGGCAACGCCGTACCGCTTATCGGGAGCGTGGACGAAAGCGGGTATACGACGGAAGAGAAGAAGATGAAGGAGGAGTCGCGCAAGATCCTCGCTCTTCCCAATCTCCCTATCTTCCCGACGGCCGTACGTATCCCTGTCCACACCGGCCACTGCGAGAGCGTTTACATCGAGACCGAAAGGGAAGCTACGTTACCGGAGGTTCTTGAGGTCTTGGGTATCGCCCCTGGCATCTCCTTCTCCGGTGATGCAGCGGGCTTCCCGACGCCCCTCGAAGCTGAGGGAGACTCTAGGGTCTTCGTCGGGAGGATACGCGTTGAGGAGGATGCCATAGGGTACTGGTGCGTTTCGGACAATCTGCTAAAGGGCGCTGCGACGAATGCCGTTCAGATAATCGAATCGCTTATTGGCGCGCCAAGAGGCGTTCCGAGTGTGAGGGTTTGAATGAGTACGACCAGGGGAAAGGAGAGAACATGGCTGAGGCAAGTGGATCTTTCTGGAGCAAGCTCTTTAGCGGTTCCTTTTTGGAACAACGCGACGAAGAGCGAGAGCAGAAGGTTATCGAATACATCTGCCACCGCGTCGGCGAAGGAGCCCACCTTAGGGACGTAATCCAGGAAGAGTATGTCCGCCGCAACGCTTCCCAACAAGAGATCGAAGATCTTCTCAACAATCCCAAGCTTATCGAGGCTGCCCACGAGCAGATGCTGGCGGACTTCTCTGGGAGGCTGGATCCGAAACCTCCACCCAGCGCCGCTCAGTAGACGGACCGGCGAGCCTGAGGTTGTATAATCTCGGGGTCGCAAACCTTTGCAAACAATTGGAGCTGACATGCCG
>JAFAPF010000201.1 GCA_019247245.1 Rubrobacter sp.
AGCAGCATCCGCCAAAAGCTTGTACAGCGCGTTCCACCAAGTACCGGGGAAATCACGTCCCTAATCCATTAACTGTGCCTTACAGGCCAGTTTTCGCATAATACTAACAATGGAGTAAGATCGCAGCACAATCCGCATACTTCCGGCCGGATTAATAGGGAAGGCAGCCAAAGGGATACTTTTTATAGCGAAGTATTATATTGATTTCCCTGATTACCCAAATAACCACTCAAACCCGTCAGTTCTTCGCTTTGCCTGCTCCGCTCGTTTGATTTTTACCTCTTCAGTTTCCGCTCGTTCTCTGTCTGAAGCTGCGTTCTTGTCAAACAGCCACGAGTAGCCATCTTTGACACTTTTTGTGGGGGACTTTGGGGGTGTTCGTAGCTGTCTAGTTCTTCTTTTATATAGGCCACGCTTTGCCATACGACTCCCATGTCCGGTGGTTGTAAAAAAGAGCATTCTATAGAGATAGCTTGAATACTTCCCCCTGTTTCGGCGCCTCTCGACGAACTCGATGAGGCCTTGCTTACGCAGAAGATGCAGGTGCCGCTGGATTGTCCGGACGGATTTATTAAGCGTCTCAGCTAATGTCTCCATCTTGGGGAAGCATTCACCTGATTGGTTGTTGGCGTAATCTGCTAAGGCACAATATGTTGGGATGACCTCAGTTGGGACATACCGAATAAGCTCAGTTGTTTTAGGGATTCGGGTAAATCTGCGCTTTTTCGCCACATCAGCCTCCAATTGAGGTATGCGGCGGTTCGCTTCAGTGGTATGATAATATCCACTAAAGCGGCGGTTTCTCGGTGCAAAGAGATCTGGCCCGCCGCTTTTTTCTTGTCGTATTTCACGAAAAAGCATACTGAGCCGCAGAGTCTCAAGCAGCAGCTTTTGCCAAAAATTCCCTCGCTACCACAACAAAGTGTGGATATAGTGGTTCGTGACTACTAGATGTTGTGATTGGGCTAGGCTCGTTATATGACTTTATGATATATCACAACATCATCGTGTCGTAAGTGCGTAGAATACTTGACACGGGTTGATGACGTTATGACAATACGACTATGAATACAATCGCAATAGCCAATCAGAAGGGCGGCGTTGGTAAAACGACCATTACCATTAACCTTGGTGCTGCCCTGGCAGAGATGGGTCTTCGCACGCTTCTTGTTGATCTTGACCCCCAAGGCCATCTCACAGAAGGACTGGGCTTAACCGAGCCTGAGGGAGATGAGACACTTGCTGCTTTGCTTCTTGGCAGAACGTCGGTATCAGTAAAGACTTTGTTAGTCTCACATGAGTGTGGTGTTGACGTTATTCCAGCAAGTATCAACCTCTTTCTCACCGAGCGCGACTTGGTGCACCTTCGTGGCCGTGAGTACCGCCTTATGCGTGTTTTTGAACCGCTTGAAGATCAGTACGACTACACGCTCATTGACTGTCCACCAACCCTTGGGCAGCTCACAGACAATGCACTCGTTGCGGCCCGCAAGGCGCTCGTCCCGATTCAGCCTGAGGACACGAGTCTTCGAGCACTCGAGATGCTTCTTGATCAGATCTACTCAATTCGGGAGGGTCTGGGTCTTACGGTTGACATTATTGGTCTTGTTGTGAATCAAGCGGATGACACCCTGGTGACTCGGAGAACTCTTGAGACGCTTGCAAAAGCCGTCCCCGTTCCAATTCTTGCCTCCATTCGCCGGCGTGTTCGCCTGAAGGAGGCATGGGCAGCAGGGAAGCCTGTGACACAAACAGAGCCAGCAGGTGATGCTGCTGAAGCGTTTCGCACCCTTGCACAGGCACTGACAACAAAGCGACAGCAGGAGGTAACAGCATGACGAACCAACAGGACCGCGCTTCCCGTCTCGCTGCTCGATTTGAAGATCCTCCTGCCAAAGCGGTGCAAAGCGAACCAAAGGCCCCGTACGTTAGACGTACCTATTACATCCGCCGTGACATTGCCGATCGACTGGACGAAGAGCAGCGCCGTCTCAACTATGAGCTTGGTGGTTTGGCCAAAAGCCATCTTCTGCAAATGCTTCTTCTGGCAGGCTTTGACCACCTCCCAGAAATCGTCACAACGCTCAAGAAAGAACGTAATGTCATAACGCATGATGCATCATAATGTCATAATGTCCTACCATCATACGCTAGAAAAGGTAGGGTTTCCTTATATAGCCGATAGCTAGCCCCCTGAGCACTAATAGAGGAAGTGTGATAAGGGGAAGTGTGCTGCAACTATGTTACGGTTTTCTTATGTAACATACCATCTCGAACACCTAAGTTCTGTTACATAAGAAAGAAGAAGAACAGGATATGACCCATCATAGCCCTTCGTCTTATGCAGTGCTGCTGCCCTGATGCGTGAGTCAACGCTGAACAAAGCGTTTCTGCTTGCCTTTGCCGATCACCTTCGCTACACCTTCGGTCAGCGGCAAAATACGTTGAATTTCCGCAAAATCATTGATGAGGGCATCTCCCTGATTGTCAATCTCAATCTCTCAGGACTGGATGATGAAACCCAGTCTCTGATTGGCTCATTCTTGGCAATCGGTTTTGCAAATGCCGCGTTTGATAAGCCATAATCCTGGGAAATCATCTAGGATTTTCGTTGCTAGCGGCCGTATAAGTATACAGCGAAGGTGAATATGAGGACCGGCTTGGAAACCGCTAGGTGGTCCGTAGAGGAGCTTGTTCATACTTATCCCCAGCCCGCATGAATATTCGCTACTATGAATATAGGGGCCGGTATAGAGTGGATGGGAGAGAGACCGGCCCCTAGAGTGCAGTTGAGAATAGAGAAGGTACAACTGCGCCCATAATTTTATCGCCCACCTGCTGGCACCCAACCCTAGTGTGGTAACTAGTTCACAGTGTGCTGCCTACCGGTCCTCACGACGAGTGAGAAGTTCTTCTCTCCCTTTCCTACACCAATGCCTTCTTCAGAGCCGGTAAGGTCAACATGGCCCATTTTCCACACTATGCGAATGCGTTGCTTTTCGATGCTCTCAGGATCGCGATTTTGGCCTGTTTTGGCCTGTCATCGGCGATTTTCCTGTCTAAAGGACTATGAGCGATTGAAACAAAGCCTAGCCCACCCCCTGGAAAGCTCCCGCAAGCATCATGGTGCGCATGCGCGACGGCGCAGAGTATCGGCTACCCATCATGCCCAGCGGGTTCCGTCTCTGAGAATGGGGACCCGCTAGTCCCAGTAGCTGGGGGATGTTGAGAAAAGACCTAAAAAGCGAGGCCCGACCGGGAGGCCAAGCGGCCGGACCCCCCTCTGGGGGCTCATATTACTGAATGCTCTCCCTACCTAGACACCCACAATTTTCCTGAATACAACATATAGAGCCGCTATATAGATCCGAGTCAAAATGTTCATCCGAAGCTCACAGGATGAGGATCGCGGCTCAGCTCGGGACCGCACGCTCCCCGAACAGACGTACACACGGCCTTCATGGTCTTTGTCCCAATGGATAGAGCCCCGCTGTACGCGTTTTCTTATAGCGCTTTGGGTGACGCCTAAGGCTTCGGCGGCTTCAGGCACTGTCATCCTGTCTACGGGACGGTCACGGGACGAGTCACCATCGTGTGTCACGTTGCGTAGAGGACGGTCTCGAGACGTGTCATCGTGCATGTCCGTCTGGCAGCGTAGATCCTTTCAGCCAGCGATAGTTACCCACAATCCCTAGCACGATGCCCAAGTAAACAACGAACATCGGTGTTGCTTCTAACGCACCGGGAACGAGGTACCACCACGGGCCTGGGAAGTTCAGCAGGCTAAATAGAACCATTAATATAGCGGCGACGGTTACAGATAGCGGTCGTGGGCTTATGCGTTAATCCTCCCTTGCATTGTAGGCCAGGGCTGCTAAGTCTCGCCATTACCCGCCATGCTACAGTAGTAGGTCGCTTTGCCCACATGCGCCACAATATCTTGTGGGTTGCAAAAACTAGTCCTACGCTAGGCTACCATCGATGGATACTACTCTGATAACACCGGACACGTCAGTAGACAGTCAGTGGACCGTCTAACCGTAGCAGACGCCGCAGAAGCTTTGGGTGTCACTCAGGACGCCATATATAAACGCATTCAGCGTCAATCTATGGCACACGAAAAGGACTCCGAGGGACGCGTTTATGTTTACTTGGACACGTCTGACATACAAACGGACAAGTCCGCAGACGCGTCCACCGACATATCAGATCGCGACGAGCTGCTAACTGAGCTTCGCAGCCACCACGAGTACCTACGTCGTCAGCTCGAAGTTTGCCAAGAAGAAGCCCGGCGCAAGGACCACATCATCGCCGCCCTCACCGAGCGCCTCCCGGAGCTGGAGCCCGCCAGAGAGCCTACCTCAGAGCCTCGAGAATCGCCCGAGAAGGCCTCCACGAGTGCCGAAGGGAGAGAGACACACTCATGAAGGAAGAGCAGCCGTCCTGGTGGCGTAGGATGTTTAGCCCGTAGTCTTTGAGAGAAAAGCTGCTTCTGGTGGACGAACAACACAAAGAGCAAGGCGACGAATGGAGCATTGTGCGGCTGGAAGTCAACGGTGGATGGGAAGAGTTCACCGCTAAAGAAGTGAGCCAGATAACAGTGAGGTCATACCCGAGTAAGGGAGAGACGATGAACCAAGTCTTCACCCTCTACGAAACTCTCGATGCGGCACACAAAATACACCTAAGGGAAATCGTAAGCAGGTCCGGCCCAGAGGTAGCGGAGGATGAGATAAGCCAAGCACTCTACTCTGAGGAAGAGGCCCGGCGTGATTACCCACACGTGCTAGAAGAGCTTCTAGCACAAGCGAAAGTAAAAGAAGCGCTAGGCTGGAGTTACCGGCCTGGTACGGATAGGTAGTGACGGCGAAGTGGTCCCCACCGGGTAACACCTATAGCCGGGTGTACCTACCGGCAAAGATAAGGGCCGGACGAGCTATTCTCATAGAGGGATCCCTAAAAACAGCCACGATAGGAAGATGATCAGCGTGATCGCGCCCAGACCTACGCTCACCACTATCACAGTTTCGGCGTGACGCACGGCTTCGCCTCCTCCGGTCTCGATTGCGAAGAGCTGAACACTACGAAGCTAATGACACCTCGCGTAGAGTAACAGCAAAGACCAAGGGCCGGAGCCTTCGATGAGAAGCCCTGTACCTAGCCGGGCATACCTACGGACAAAAAAGAGGGCCGGGCTGCGAGTAGCCGTGGAAGCAAGATGCCCGGCCCACAGAGAGGCCCGTGTTAGCAGAGGGAGAACGCGCTAGGTGGCGTTTGCCACGGACCATCTCTCCCTTCCCTCTTGGAGCATGGTAGAGAGGTGCCAACTACCCTGAGTTAAAGAGCTGTAAAACGTTGGTTAAATCTTCGTGACAGGAAAACGGCGCGAGCCCATGTCAAGACTCCGGCCTCGGCTTACCGCTTTTTCTTCGTGCGGCGCCGCTTCTTCCTGGTCGAGGGAAGCGGCGGCACTAGCGAAAAGGTCGACGAGGTCCGTAAGGTGGGCCCTAACGGCGCCCACGCCGTGGTCTTGGTCCTAGCCTTGCCAAGGTGCACTGTCGTGGTTGTGCGTATAGGCATGCCAACATCCTCCTCGGTGTGTCTGGGCCGTCCTGTGGGTTACCCGAACACATACCGTACTAAACGGCTGCGAATACGAAAGAGCCGGAGCCACGGTAGCCGTCTATCCACCGAAACCAGGAGGTAAAGAGCATCCAGTCATCTGCCACCTGTTCCGCATCGACACGTTGGCACAGCAACCCTAAAGGTTATTAGACAGAAGCAGAGCTTGCGAAAGAAAAAGGGCCGAAACCCATTATAGAACTCCGGCCTTAGCGCCAAGAAAGAGTAAAGGGCCGAGCAGCGCGATGAGTGGGATGCCCGACCCTAAAATCCGAGGATGGTGGGTGGACCGGTAGAGTGAGGGAGTAAGCCCAACCCACCCTCGTAATATAAAGGCCGGGCTGATTGGTAACGGAGAAAACCACCCGGCCTACATGAGAGAGAAATCCGCGTTTTAGAGGAAGTTGAGGACTCTAAAACCTTTGTTTTGGGAGGCGTCGGATCCTCTCTCTATTTTCGTATCTCTAATGATAAACAAAGGCCCCCTACCCTGAGTTAAAGAGCAGTAAAAGGTGGGTTAAGTCTCTGCGTCTTACAACTAGATACTATGCTCCTCTTATGGATAACCACTACCTGTTGTGGGTTAGTGGAAGGCCAGGCAGCCCGATGCTATGGGACGCAGAATGCCTGTTCGCCACCTTATCTCAACTCCTCAGTATCCTGACCGCGAAGCTTCCTTAGCATCGTATTCAGCTCATCCACATCTCGAGTTAGCGCCCACTCCGCTTTTGCAACCTCTACAACATGCTCAAGCTGCTTGATGGCTATAAGCCACGCTCCTGCAGTACCTCGCACCTCCCTAGAGACCTCCTCCGCCGAAGAGCCATACACCCTCTGAGCATCTAGGTACATCTCATGGTCATCGCGAGCTTGGCCAGGAGCGTAGTAGGCGTCGCGCCAAGATCGGCGAAGCTGATGGTACGCACATAGATGGACTTGAAGCGCATTAAGAAGGCTTTTCTCGCCTGGAGTCATCTTGTCTTCTGCAGCCATTAACAACGTCTTCCTAACGGTTCTGCGCCGCAGGTAACTTCTCCATGCGTCCGTCTTAAGTCACTACCGCGTAGGGTAATGCTCACGAGGCAATAAGCGCTGATCCAATTGTTGGCCTTCACACGTCTCGCAGGCCGAGGCTATAGAGCGATCTCTCTGGCTAACGCAGCATCCGTTCCCGCGCTCTTCTGAGGGCTTCTTCGGCACGCGCAAGCGTGTCGGCCAGAAGCATCTGTGTAGCGTCAGCAAACAGCTCAGGATCCTCGGCCAAGGAAACCATCCCCTCAACAAACTGCACAGCCTCTTCCCACTGACGCACACCCTCTTTGCCTACAAGCCCGCTGCGCTGCTCCGGTGGCAAGATCCACAAATCGTTGTCGCCTATGGGAAGCCCATCATCGCGCCCGCCAGTGCGATGCAGGTTCTCGAGTGTCATTAAGCCACTAATGGCCGCTGCTGTCTCTTCCATATCTGCTCCTTTCCGCGCCCCAACAAATTGAACCCCTCCAGGACATAGTAGCGATATCACTCAGAGGGTGCTGCTTCTTGAGTTAGCGGACAGTAAAAAGTATGTTAACTGTCCGCATCTTATAACTAGATGCAAGGTTCTCTTGTGGATAACCACTACTTATTGTGGATAAGTGGATGGAAGCAGGGCCGAGCTGGTGGTTAATATGAGAGATGGACTTTGGCGCGAATAGCCCAGCCTAAAGACGCCCGGGACATCAAGTAAGGGACTGGACACAAAGAGAGAACCGGGCTGAGCTTAAAAAGAGGACCATTTGATGGTGGTGCCAGCCCAGCAGGGTTCGGGCTACAAGCGGGTGGAAAGCTAATGCCGAACCCTTATCCCTTTCCTAGCCTCAATGATGAGGCAAGTAGCGGCTATCCTGCTATAACCCAGCCCGGGTGTAATTACTCTGCTTCCTTATCCAGCGCTGCGCTGTAGTACGTCCGTGTGGTGTCTAAAGCCTGCATCAGTTCACCGTCAATCCGGGCTAGCTCACGCAGAAGGAATTGGTGATCCAAGCTCGCTGCTTCATCCCGCCAGGTGTGCACGTCATGGCGCCACTGCTCCAGTCTCGTCAACGCCTGCTCCCAATACGCCGCAGGCAACCCTTCAAACTCGGTTTCGCTCACCATAGAAACTCCTCTCTCTAACAAGGCAAAACCCATGATACGATTCTGGCTCCCTTCCCTCACGTCCGGTGGATGACATAGCGCCGCCCTGAGCTATGATGTTCAGAGCAGAGCAAGAGGTGGCAGAGGAGACTGCTCGGGTTTATGAGTCCTGCCGCGAGACAACCGAGGCAGAAAGGCGCTCGGTGGAAGATGCAAGAGCGCCTAAGGCGGATGGAAAAGCAGCTGCGTCAGCTAGATGAGCAGATACGACATCTCAAAGAAACAAAGCAGCAGATGGAAAGGTGGTAAGCGAAAGGACCTGAGCCCTCGACGAGACGTCCATACCTGGCCGGGTGTACCTATAGGCAAACGACGAAGGCCGCGTGCGGATCAATGTCCCGGCTTCGCTGAAGCAGCATCTTCCTACCCAAAGCGCACTTGAGTTAAACGTTGCAAAAGATAAGAGGCCCAGGCGGAGGTGAGTACTCGGGCCTACGCGTTGCGACCCCATGAGCATGTATTTACCCTAGAGATCCTGTGCGCGAACGTTGCCGCTGCCATTGGGCTTTCACCGCTTGAGGGGGAGCGCATCCGACCGGAAGTTGAAGGGGCTCCACTACCTGCCCCATGAATAAGCGGAAGTACTACCCATAATACACGTTTACTGGGCAATGCGGACGGTAAACTCACGGGGTGATTAGTTGGCCCGCTCCATTCATGAGGAGCTGACGACGGCAAACAATACATCTAAAGCGGGACTTTAGGGTGGGTGCTTTTGGGCTTAGATAAACCGAAATGTGGATACATTACGCGCAGCGGAGAGCCGTGCCGTCGTCCCCGTGGGTGGGGGACGGGCTGCCCTGGAGTCGGCCCATGTAGGTATCACCCGGGCGGACAAGTAGGTGCTCCTAAGGGCAATAAGAACGCACTCGTGCACGGCTACTACGAGTACATATGGTTCGACACGCTCACGGACGAAGAGCTCGACCTTGCAAGGCTCATAAGGGTAAAGCTCATGAACTTTGACCCCTTGGAAGCAACACAAGCCAGCTACGTCATGCTCCTGATCAGAGAACGCCGACTCTTGCAGCGCCAAGCATGGCTTCGGGAGCTAGGCGAGGACGAGTTTGTCCTTGTGCACAGGGGCAAGCGGCAGGGCCACAATCAGGGCGGGCCCGTGGAACTTGCGACAGAAACTGGGCGTCGAGTTATCGAAGACATCATGCGCCTTGAGGATCGCCTGAACTCAATTTCAGGCGTCATGGGAAAGGTGATAGATCAGCTTGGCAAGTATGAGCGTCGGGGCTCCGAGCGACATACCTTTGATGAGCTATTCGCCGCAATCGAGCGCTCCGCGCCAATGACGGAAAAAGATGGCTAATGTTAAACATTTCGGGTCCGATCCCCCCGTACGGCCCGTCTCTGTTAACACCCATTGACACATGGGGGATCGATTATTGAGATTCATTAACAGCATAGCCGCTAAAAACGCCATTGCCCGACACATGGGGGATCGTTTGTTGAGTTGTATGAGCGGCGTCAAGACACAGAAAGGTGTGCCTAATGGCTAAGATCGATCAGGAGCTATCCAAACTCGACAAGCTAGAGGCAGAGCAGCGCGAGAAGTTCGAGCAGGAGCGCCAGGCGGCCCAAAATATGACGCTACGAGCTCGGTCCCCCGAACACTCTACGCCACCACGGCTGGCGGCGCTCAGGTTCTTCGGCATTAGGGGCCGGGTCCCCTAACCCATCCGGCCCCTCGCCGGGCGTCTGGTGAGCTTCTGGGGCCTTCTGAGCAGGTTGTAACTCAGGAACCCGTTGAACCAGACCAGCGATGATACGCCGTAGTTCTGCGCTGGCTGACCGCTCTTGGTCTAGCTGCTCTTGCAGTATGCGTATCGTTTCATCTTTAGCCAATAAAAGCGCATCCGAATCATGCGGTATGTCACTCGAAATGTCGTCAGTATCCTGTGAAATGTCATCGGTATCCCGCAACATGTCGACGGGTAAGAGTACATAAACCGAACCATCGTCTTTGACGCTCTCTAGTGTTCCCCGTGACAATCGGTTTCTCACAGCGCCTGTGCTGATACCGAGAATTCTTGCTGCCTCATCTACAGTAAAGCGTTGTTTTTCGGTTGACATGTCATAAGTAGCTTGGGACATGTCGGCGGTATGTTGCGGTGAGCCATCGGTATGTTGTGACATGTCGAGTAGCATAGAACGGTATCAACGGGGAGCGGTAGTGCGAATCCCCCGGCCCACTACATGTTGTAGCACTGAAGTTTCCAAGCGCAACGAAACCATTGAGGTGCAAACTCGTGCTGTTGACCCCGCATGGCAGCGCCATAGAATCCCTATAGCTATGTTCACAAGTTATGGAGGTTCTTTCCAATGGCGCAACAGATACCGGGGTACCACGTTAACGTTTATCTAGTTAACGAAAAACAAATATCCATCTACGCCAGAGCGTTTGAGTTAGACACAGCGGCAGACACAGCGGCAAGTCACCGAGAATATCCCGCACCCCTTCCCCTACACGAACGCTAAGGGGCAACAGGCTGTTATTTTCCTCACGCTTGAAGAGGTAGCAGCTATACATGTTGAACCCACGACGTTACACGTCGAAGAGGAGGACGATTCTCCCACGGTCGGAATGATGGGCGGCTAACCGTCTAAGGGTCGGCCCCTATTCGTAGGGGGGCGTGAATAATGCCCGGCACGCCGGATGCGGTGGTTTTTGTGGTGACCCCTATGACTCGCGTCCCCACGCGAATTTCCGAGAATATAACTTATGAGACTGTCTGAAAAGTACTTGAAGCGAGGTTTTGCCCCTAAAATTTCGGTCCCGCAACGGCTAGGAATTACACTTTTGCTCTGTTTAGGGGCCCATGGGGCTTCTATTCAAAAGCCTTTCGGGACTTTTCATACAGTCTCTCTAGGCGGCTCGTGAATGCTTGAGGATTGGTTGCCGCAAGTGTGCTGTCTAGCCAAAATGGCACAAGAGCTAGGCTAGACAGCACACATGACAAGCGACCGAACAAACTCATCGGAGAGCCAGCCGCAGCGGCCCCCCAACGACGACCCTGCCGCCTGGCATGCCTACTGGAAAGTGTTAGAACAGCCGTGGCGTACCGAACCTGAGATTGCTGACAAGCGCAAAAAAGAACTGGCAAGGCGACGCGCTATTACGCCCGACCCGGATCGAGACGAGTACCCCTTCCAGGACATGTCGCTAAGTCGTGGCGATGTAGAGTGGCTGTTGAAAACGCACGAAGGTGGACTCGGCCCACTGAAGTTCCTTGGCGAAGTTAGTGGGCGGCAAGAATTTAATCTGCAGGGAGCGAACTTGTCCGGTGTGGATTTAAGCTATTTACCACTAACCGCAACGCGCTTTGAGGGCGCCATTCTTACGGGAGCTAACCTAGAGGGTGCCGAGCTTCAATCGGCTGTGCTGCGAGACGCTAGCCTTATGGATGTTAACCTAAAAAAGCCGATCTCTGGGGGGCTTACCTGGAGGGTGTCTGGTTTTGGGGTTCCGCAGCCCTAGAGGGTGCCAGCCCGGCAATAGGCATGTAGCAATCGTACCTTTTTCCCACCAGACAAATCCCTAAACGTTATCTCGGCTTCCGCGAATTATGACTTATTGGCAGCTTGGGCCTTAATAGCGTTACAACAAAGCTCCTTCCGAAAAACTGGACTTATAAGAGAACCATCCGGAACCATCCGTTAGCCCACTGTAGTGCGTAAAAAATCGAAGACAAAGTGCACTACGCTAGTAGTGCACAGGGATAGGTAAAGGAGGTAAGGCGTGAAACGGCTGAAGACATTTCTTGCGCTACTCACCATAGTGGTGACGATGCTAGTGGGTTTCGCGACCCCTGCTGTAGCGCAAAGCGACTGGAACTGGTGGGGCAGACATCGATATCAGCAGCAATATTGTGGTTGGTATCCTAGCTATTGGTATGGCTGGCAGTACTGGTGCTGGAGCCCTTGGTATGGGTGGTATCTGGTCTGGGGGTAGCCACACAGCTCTAAGAGCAGATACACGTGCTTAGTAGTGCGTGGATGCACTTATGGGGACAGGTACTGTACGATCCCTGTCCCTTACCTTTTGAGTCTACGGGACTTTAGTTTGTGGGAAGGTCGGATTTCCGAGAATAACTGGAAGCGGAAACAGTACGCCTCTTATTCACCTAATTGCCGCTAAGAGATGTTCTCGGAAACTCGTGCTTCCAGTTCTGAGTGTTCTCGGAATTTCAGATGATCTGGCCGAGACATCCGCGGGAGTAGGCCAGTGCATATAACAAAGCGGACGTCCGCGGGAGTATCTCACTGCGTATATAGATAAAGATGAGCATGAAGACGCACAGCTCCTATAAAGGAGGTTGTTATTAAGGATACCCAGAAGAGATGCATTGGGCTGGCCACATCCAAAATCTGTTGAGAAGGAGAGAGTAGATTATGAGACGCATCAAAGTAATTCTTGCAGCAGTTGCCGCCATGATGATGATAGCCGCGTTGAGCGCCCCAGCGATGGCGCAGCCCGTCCCCACCTGTTACGGTTTCTGCGGCAACTCCGACCCCGACGACTATTACTACGGCGGCAACCCCAACTACTACGGCGGCAACCCCAACTACTACAACTCCGACCCTGACGACTACTACTACGGCGGTAACCCCAACTACTACGGCGGTGATTGTAGGTGGGTCCAGGATTATGACGGAGATTGGTTCCAGGATTGTGACTGACGTCGATTAATAAAGAGGAAGAGAAAAAGGCGGGCTTTTTGGTGGGAGTCCGCCTTTTTAATGCTGGTTAGTTCGGGTCCTTAACCTTCGTAACGCTCTTAGTTGCGTTCTGCCCAACTTAGAGCAACCGCTCGGAACCCGCAAGCTCTGTACTCCTTTATTCACCTAATTGCCGCTAAGAGATGTTCTCGGAAACCCGTGCTTCCGGTTCTGGGCATTATTGGAAACTCGGCGCCCTCGCCGAGCACAAGCTCCTAGCCTTTGGTGCGCTAAAACACTAAGATTGTTATCTATTATTACGATAGACACTAATGCTCTTGTTTGCTGCTTCGTTGCCGGTAGAGTCCCTTTTAGAGCAACTCATATCGGGTTGCCTGGGAAAGGAGTTGCTCTTATGAAGAGGCGCACAGTGAGGTTGTTGGTTGCA
>JAFAPF010000207.1 GCA_019247245.1 Rubrobacter sp.
GTCGACCAGGATCGGGCCCACGAGCCCGAGATCTTACCTCTAGATGTAGTAGGGTGCATAGGTATTCGCTAATCCTGCATAACGACACTACGGAGGTATGGCTGTGGAGAGATACACCAACGAACTATTAGACAGGTGTGTCGGTAAACGGGTAGTCATACGACAACTCACCGCTCCCGAATTCACTGAGGAGCTTGCCCAGACAATCTCCGAAGACCCAATGTGGTTTAGTAAAGAGCTGCTGCAATCGCGTACAGGCGTGCTAGAGCTGGCGGGCTATGATTCAGTTGGCGTCACCCTCCTGACTCCAGAGGAGCCTCCCACGCAAGTTTTCGTTCCTTGGAGCGCAGTGCTTGAGATAATGTCTCTTGAGGACTGGCCGCTTGGCGTGTAAATGTGCTAAGGTCGGTAGCTACCCTTGTACTCGCTGATTTTCGATAATTTCGCTTATCGGCAGCTAGCGCCTGCTGAACGTTATAAGAGAGTAGCCTCCCAGAAAAGGCAACGGACAAATTCTCTATAAAGGCGTCAAACATTTAATAGCGCCTGTTCCTAGACGCTGCTATCGTGCTCTATAGCAAGTGAGCCTAGGGTAAGATATACTCCCAAGGGGAGAGCTTGGAGCCTACTTTGGTTGGAAGGGAGGTAGCGTGCCGTGGATATTTCCACCCTCATTTTCGGTGTTGTGGCCGGCGCCGTGGTTGGTGGCGTCGTTGTGTTCTTGATTGGCAGGCTTAATAAGAGAAGCTAGCAACTAAAGTCCTCCTAGGTAATTTCCGGGAATTCAGAACACCGGAAGTTCGGATTTTGAGAACATTGGTTACCGGCAGCCAAAGCACCTGCAGCGTTACAAGCAGGCAGCAAGACGCTAGAAACTAAAACTAGCGTGTACTAACGGATGGGTTAAACACGCAGCCTATAAAAATAGTCTATTTGGACCATGTACTAACGTTTCAACATGCCCATACTTCCTCCCGTCGTGTAACGGGGCGAGGCTAGTTCCGGATGGCCTCGCCCACTGTATCCGAGAATAACTGTTCTTGGAAATCGAGCTTCAGGTGTCCCAGAAGGTCTTGACTATTAGCTACTTATGGTCATTAATCGAAGTGATGCATGCGCGCTAGCTGCAGAAGCTAAAAGAAGATAAAGCTTATAAAGACGGGAGGCAAGTGGATGCTGTTTGCGGTAGTACTTAAGGTAAAAGCAGGAACTGCTAAAGACAGAGTGGCTCGTCGAGCCCAATGGCAATACCCCGAAGGGATAAATGTAATAGCGGAATACTGGCTTCAGACTAACGACCCGTCTCTGCCTAACGTCGTTTCTATCTACGAAGCGGAGGAGGTAGCTCCGATTATGGCCTCGTTGATCGAGTGGGACGATGTGTTCGATATTACGATCGTTCCGGCCATCACGGCAGAAGAGGGGCTTAAGGTTGCTGAGCAGATGAGTCAGGTGCAGTAGCGATACAAGCAAGCATGAGGGGGTGTAGAACCTCCTCACTCTTTTAGATGATCTCGACCTCACCCGACTGCCGCTTCTTAGTTATTCTCGGAAATCCGAACCTCCTATAAAGGAATTATCGGAGAAAGAGAAGCGCAGGGCCTAAATAGCGGCTCGGGATTTTCCCACTCCCGACCATAGAAGGCTAAAATTCTGTCTGCTATGCTAGATGGGGTAGCAAGGTAGAAAAGAGGAGACGTATATGCGCATTATGCTTAAGTTCAGCTTTCCGACCACAGATGAGTCAAACAGATGGGTTAGGGACGGAAGCATCGCACAAAAGATGCAGTCAATCCTCGAGGGTATCCAGCCTGAGGCTGCATACTTTGGAACCATGAATGGCACCCGCGGCGGATACCTCTTCATCGATATGGACGATGCTTCCGAGATACCTGCTAAGGTGGAACCCTTTTTTCAAGACCTGGGTGCTACGGTTGAACTGGTCCCGGTGATGAACGCGGAGGACTTGAGAGCAGGCCTTCAAACACTGGCTGCAGGAGGCTCCTCCTCCTAAGGACCTCGCTAGCCCTTTGTAACGCCTAAAGGGCTATAGCTGCCGCTAGAGCCTGTCTGAAAAAGGAGTGGCTTCTTATGGGCCGGTATGCTAGCACGCATGAGAAGGAAACCCTACCCCACGGATATCTCCGATGAGCAGTGGAGGTGCTTGATAGGCCTATCTGCCCACTGCCAAACCTTTCGGTAGGCCCTGAGACTCCACAGCCCTCGTGAGATCCTTGACGCCATCTTTTACATCTTCAAAAGTGGCTGTGCCTGGCGCTTGTTACCCTACGACTTCCCGCCGTGGTGAACCCTCTATCCACTACTTTAGAGAACTTGGCGTTTAGACGGGACATGGGGGACATCGAAGAGGATGCACCAAGCGCTGCGCGAACGTCTTAGAGTCCGTCTCGGACGTGATGGGCAGCCAGCCTAGTGCTGGGATAGCCGACAGCCAATCGCTCAAGACCACCGACATGGGAGGAGAGCAGCGTGGATACGACGGCGGAAAAGAAGGTCAAGGGTCGTCGTCGTAAGCGCCACCTTTTGGTAAATACGCAGGGCTTGGTACTCCAGGCGAAGGTGCATAGAGTGCAGACCTAGCGGATCGCGACGCGATCAAGCCGCTACTGAAGCAGGCAAAGGACAGAGGTTCTCCCGCGCCTCTCTCATCTGTGGCTGGACGGAGGCTACAAGGGCAAGAGAAAGGAGTGGATAGAGAGAAGGCTTTGGGCTGGACGGTCGAGATAGTGCAACACCCACCGAAGAGATAGCCTCGGAGGAGGTGATGAGGGTATAGGCCGAGGAGTGGGCCAAGGAGGGCAAGAAGATCGATTGGCAGAAGCTGCTACGCCTAATAAAGGCTTTAGGGTGTTGGCGAGAAGGTGGGTAGTGGAGCGTACCTTTTCCTGGTTAGGCCAGAACAGGCGGATTAGTAAGGATTACGAGCGGCTGCCTGGCACGAGCGAAGCGTTCATCTACGTGGGGATGACGCGCTTGATGACGAGGCGTTTGACTCGTGTTTGAGGGTTTTCAGACAGGCTCTAAGCTCGACTTTATCCATTCACGCGGTATAGCAAAGCGTCTCGGTTAAGCGTTCCATGAACTCACGCGGCACTTTTACCGTGTCCGCTTTTCGAGCCGACCCGCAAAAAGTCCCCTCCGCCCACAACTCCCGCCGTACTAAGGCCAGTGCATCGGAGAAGGTCGGGTGGGCTTTGCGATACCACGCCGCCTGCCGGAGCGCCCCTGAGCCCTGCAGCACCATTCGCTGATTGGCGAAGAGCGTGACGATCGAGAACAGACCCAAAAGCGCGGGCGTCGTCCGCCGGATGGCTAGCTCCGACCACTGACGCTGCGTCTCGACCCCAAGGTGTCGCCGCGCTTCTTGGAAAGTCGCCTCTATCTGCCAGCGCAAGACGAACCAGCTCAAGATTTGCGCAGGTTCTGCAGTGAGATCGGTGCACAGTAGGGCTTGTAGGGCGAACTCTTCTTGCGGATCGCGGACCACAACCCAGCGCAGGGCACCGGCGGTAACCCAGTGTGGTACCAGACCGCCGTGGCCGAGCCACCTCGACGGTACGCTTCCCCTTGCCGTACCAGTTGGCTACCGCGACGGACGTCCAGATGGTGCCCGGAGTGTTCGCCACCACGGCCAAGGTGGGCAAGCGCTTGCCTTTGAGGTGCGGCCTGCCTGTCTGTTTCGGTTTGCGCAGCGGGGCCGGCTCGTAGAGCGCTGCGTCCAGGCGCAAGCGCGTGACGACGAAGGTGACCGGCTTTGGCAAGAAGCGTTGGCAGGCGGCAAGCAGCCTTATGCAAGCATAACTAGAGTCGGCTACGGCCACGATCTCCCGCTCGGGCCACCAGCTGCTGACCAAAAGCAGCATCTGCCGCGCCCAGTCGGTTAGCTTCTTGTGTGGCTTACCCCGCTCTTGGGCATAGCGCTCGGAGGGGGCGAGCACGCTCAGGAATGGCAAGGCCCATACCCGAGCAGCCCAAGGCGCCGGTACGAGGAGCATCAAGCACACCCATCGCAAGCCGCTCACCTTGGCGAAGTGGCTGTGGCTGGAGCGCAGCGGGTCCCGGTAGATCCCCTTGGCGGCGATCTTGGCTCCCCAACGCCTCTCCAGCGTGTCGTCCAAGCCGATGACCAACGGTCTGCCTTCGGGTAAGAACGTCTTCACGAGCAACCCCAAGAGCATCCGACTCGCCTCCCGGCTTGACCACACCGCGCGGTTGAGGACGCGATGGTAGCGCTGGTACTGCTCGATTCGCCCCAAGCCCATGATCCGCAGGGCGGCGCCAACGGTTCGCTTGCCAGGGGTGAGGATTGTGCCCACGAGCAGCACCTGGGCATGACGCCAAACGCGCTCGGAAAAGAGTAGCGCGAACGGGGCGAGGAGTTGTACCATCGCGGTCGGTAGGGTATATGCATCGTTGCCTCTCTTGGTCGACTGGTGACGAGCATACCCTACCGATCCTTCCCTGCCCAAATGGGTAAACTCGAGCTTAGAGCCTGTTTGGTAAAGAGCAAGGTTAGCCCAAAAGGGAGCTAAGCTCACTTCTCCTACATCGGGAATAGCTTCCCTGCGAACTATTTTTGCAGAGAAGCTACCTCAGTTTTCGAAGCACACCTAGCGAAAAGAACTATAGATAGGTCCTCCGCGATAAGGTAATCGTCATAGGAAACGAGTGGTTATAGAAGGCCCTAGCGAGTTCCTCCTGTACCAACGCCCAACGAATTTACGTGGCATATCAGTTGAAATTCTCAGAAATTCGAAATTCCGGTATTTGGAAGTCTCCGTCACCACAGAGATTGCAGTTTCCTAGGAAGTGAGTTTCCCGTTTTTGTCTACGGCCCCTTGTGGGCACTCAAAGGCGCCACAGGGATTGCTGCTTGGAACTGGTAGACCATTACCTGAAGTGCCTGTCGACTGGTTGGCTGGTAGCTGAGATTGAGTATTCGCTGGTGGAGCGCTCCTACTACCATTACCGCCGCTGCTTCCCGTCGCACCTGAGCTTCCTCCTGGGTTGGTTTGTGTTGCTCCTTGGTTGTTAGACGGAAGCGAGGCCAGCTGGGTAGGAGATGGCTGCTGGGCTTGGGTAGTAGTCCCTGAACCTGCTCCTGTCTCCCCTCCTTGGGAGGGCGTAAGGGAAGCTGTCTTGGGTGGCGGGTTGTTTGGTGCTGCATTTGCATCGGTTCCCCCACCAGTGCCACCACTACCTCCGACGGGATTCATCGTCCCTGGATTAGCTTGGGGGGTGGGTGCTACATCAGGATGGGGGCTGGGGGCTGTATCAGTAGAATTTTGTGTAGGTCCTGTAGAGGGCGGTGTGGGGTCTTTGGATGTAGCTGATCCTGATGAATTGCTCGTATCAGTAGGTTGGAGTGGGCTTTGTAGCGTTGGAGGAGGCTTGAGGAACTGATGTGTTATTCGACGAAGGTGGAGAAGATGGTGTGCTATTCGATGAAGTAGTGTCCGTCGTAGAAGATGGCGTGTCACTCGGTGGAGTGTTGGTAGAAGAGGTTGCTGGGGTGGCGCTCGATGAAGCCCCATCGGTAGCAGGAGTCGCTGTAGAAGTAGGATTAGATGCCTCAGATGGTGCAACACCTGTTGCCACAGCAGCTGCCTGCGACGCTGCATCTCCTATTGGCTTAAAGGATTGAGGTAGAGCATCACCAGCAGCATCGGCATTCAGCCGGTTTTGTGTAGCTGCTGCATCCCTGTCTAAGTCATCTATCTCGGATTGCACGAGTGTAGCTTCGTCCTGATCCGGCGCCTGTTTAAGCTGTTGTACTAGAGCTGCTCGCTGGGCTGGGAAATCCTTAAGTAGCTGCTCGTCTTCATCTTTTGACTTCCACGAACCACCCATGATAAGTATTACTAACTAGGAATATAATAAAAACGGCAATCAAAACGGCAATCGACAGCCATTTTGAGGTAGAGGTGCTCTGCACGTCTTTAGCTACAGAGTCAGCAACCTTGCGGGCTGCTATCCCCGCCTTGCTGTCTGCTAGCCCTGCCATTCTCTGTGCGACCTTCTTCTTACGCTCCCAAGGCGTTCCTTGAGAGCTAGTGTTGCTACAACTTTAGCATACTTCGACTGGCAGCAGAGGTATATGCTTTGGAGCACAATCTAAGTTAGTTTAATCAGACTTTAATTAAACAAAACAGACTTTAATTAAACAAAACGCTAGCTACAAGAAGGCGCAAACCCTGACTCTCGGATTCGAAAGAAACGGTCATGTTACCTACATCTAAGAGCCCGTTTGGTAAGGCTTATCATGCTGCTCTCGCTAACCGCCTCAGTACCAGGCGAATTATAGCCACCTTGATGAACGTCTCGCTGCTCTGCACCATCCGCTCATAGTCCTTGCTCAGGCGCCGGTTCCGTATCAACCATGAGAAAGTCCGCTCCACGATCCACCTCTTCTTGGACAACACCTCAAAACCTCTGGCTTGCCGGTCCCGCTCGACAATCTCCAATGACCATCCGTCTTGCTTTTCTAACCAGCTGCCAGCTTCTCTCCTGTGTATGCTCCATCCGCCTAGATTATCTTCAAACGAGGCACGAACGGCTTCAACCCGGCCAGAAGAGAGCGTGTCCTGACTCTGCCTTGTACGTCAGCCGAGGTGACGTACACCGAGAGCGGAAGCCCTAGGGTATCCACCAAGAGGTGACGCTTGCACCCTTTGATGTTCTTGTGGGCATCGTAGCCGTTCGATTGGGCACCCTCCTCAGTGCTCTTAACGCTCTGGGAATCTATTATGGCCACCGTCGGTTGGGGGTCCTTGCCCACTCTCTTCCTCTCGGCTGCATGTAGAGCCTTGAAGAGTTGGTGCCACACCCCGCTTCTTAAGCGGAACCTTCTCTGAAATGGTAGTAAACGGAAGACCAAGGAGGGAAGTTGTGGGGTAAAAGTCGCCAAGGACAACCGCTTTTGAGCACATAGAAGATGGCGTCGAAGACATTGCGCAAGGAGTGGGTGCGTGGTCTTCCCTGCCCCTTTGAGGTGGATACGTAAGATCGCAAACGGGCCCAGTGGGCATTAGAGAGGTCGGTTGGATAAGGCTTTCTCATAGGAGAAAGCGTACAAAACCATCCTAACCCTTACCTTTACCAAACACGCTCTTAGACGTTACAATTCTTATCGTGTTCTCTTGACAGAAATGTGCTATCTGGCTGATGCGGGTTTCTTTACTATCTACGGCTTTGTCATCCATGCGCAATCTTAAACTTCTCCAATTGGAATTGGGATTTCCGCTGCTGTCCTGGTGATGCCAGGGCTTTGAGTCGCTAAGCGGAGCCTTAGCCAAGGGCCTTGACAGCGCAGCCGTACGCGGGGCGCTGCCAGCTCTTTGATACGTAGCTATCTGGCAGCCACTGTCCTTATCGGGTTAGTCCTCAATGCAGTCTTTGGCTAGTGGTGAGCAGAAGATACCGCAGTGCTCGTGTTCTTTCCGGCTTATCGGGGAAACGCGTGAGGCGCTGGAGGAAACCTAAGAAGGTTAAGAGTACACTGTACTCGTGAGGTCGAAAGAAAAGAACAGAAGGCCATGACCCAGCGAGCTGCTTTTCCTATGATGCTAGCCTTCGTAGCAGTGGCAGTTGGGTTCGCAACCTTACTCGTTACTCAGAAGGTTGCTACACCTCCCATGATCTATGGCGGTGTCTACCTTGGGACGATGTGCATGCTTTACTTCGCCGTTAGGATAAGACTGCGGCACTCCGACGCCTTGCTTATTCCTCTCGTGACGTTGCTCACCGGTGTGGGACTCCTCATGGTCTACCGCCTCACTTACAACGTTGATGGTGTCCAGAACTTAGCGATTACCCAAGTAGTATGGATCCTTGTGGGAAGTGGCGCACTCTTTTTGACGATCCTGCTCTTCCGAGATTATCAGCGGCTGTTGAACTATAGGTACCTTCTCGCCCTAATAGCAATCGGACTCATAACTTCGACCATCCTCTTTGGCCGCGAGGTCAATGGGGCCAAGCTCTGGCTGCAGATTGGTCCGGTCAGCTTCGAACCCTCACAGTTCGCGCAAATACTGCTGATAATGTTCTTCGCTAAGTATCTGGCGGAGAAGCGGGAGGTTATGACGGTTACCACTCGTAGCTTCCTTGGCCTTCAAATTCCAAGCCTAAAGTACTTCGGCCCCGTGGTGCTCGTGTGGTTAATCTCGATTGCTCTGCTCATCTTCGAGAAGGATATCGGCTTCAGCCTGCTCTTTATGGCCGTCTCACTTTTGATGATGTACACGGCCACTGGACGAATCACCTACGTGCTCCTCGGCACTTTGCTCTTCCTGATAGGACTCCCTGTCCTGTATCAGGTCTTCACACACGTGCGAGTGCGAATTGACAGCTGGCTGGATCCTTGGTCTGACCCATATGCGACAGGGTTTCAAATTCTGCAGAGCATCTTTAATATCTCGGATGGAGGTCTCACTGGTACAGGGTTAGGTCAAGGGTTTGCTCAAAGTATCCCAGATGTCCAAACTGACTATGTCTTCAGCGCGATCGCTAGTGAACTAGGTTTCTTGGGGGCCACCGTAATCCTTTTGACGTTCCTCATGTTTGCTTACAGAGGAATGAAGATAGCCCTCCTTGCAGAAGATCCGGCTTCAAAACTCCTCGCTGGGGGCCTTACCATAACATTCACTCTTCAGACCCTGATAGTGGTAGGAGGTGTAACAAAGGCCATCCCACTCACCGGCCTTGGTTTACCCTTTGTCTCCTATGGAGGAACCGCAGTGATAAGTAATTTCATCCTGACTGGCTTCCTGCTAGTGATCTCTGAGCAGGCTGGACAGAAATCAGCTGACATAGCTGTAGTTTCCGAAGTCGCATCTTTGCAGTGAAGAGAATTATAGTGATGGAGCAACTGTTAAAGAGGGTAGGAGGAGTATCATGGGTTCGGCTCGTCCGTTCCAGCTATAGTATGCTCCAGAAGCGTCAGCTGACGCTTTTGCAACGCTAGGATGTGATAGACCTTCACAAGATAGGTCTATGCTAACTAGTTCAGCCTTGCAATCGGTTTAATAGTCGTGCTCCGAGCGAAGCCTATCCTTTACCGCTTGGCGGTTCTGGCTCATCATGATCACTGGCACTGCGTAGTTCGTTGGACGAATTTCCTGGTCAGAGGGGCGAGAAGCCCCTGTAACGGCTTCTTCGGGAGCAGAAGGATAAAACCGAGGGAAGCGACTTGCATTCCTTTGCTACCTACATCAGTGCCTGCAACTCACCCTTAACTCACCTTTGATACGATTTGCAAGTGGCGCAGGGTTGGCCGCTGACGGGCAGCGGGAGGAACTTCTCAATGGCCCTCACAGAGGAGGGGTAAACGAAGCCTATAAGCACCATAGAGCAGTTGAATCAGGAGTTAAGGCGTCTTGAGAGGCAGCGGGACGAGGCCCTTACGCAGGTAAGGGATGCTGAGCGTCAGCTTGAGGACCTCAACGAACGCCGTATCGAGCTTGCGATT
>JAFAPF010000399.1 GCA_019247245.1 Rubrobacter sp.
TGGTATCACCCCTCTCTTTTTCGAGCACGCCTTTTTCTGTTTAAACTGCGGCGGGATGGCGACCACCAAGACCTGTCCGCACGACTCGGAGGCCCACGTCTTCTTCTCCGGCACCAAGGTGCGCGAGATGCTCTCCAAAGGTGAGTATCCTCCACCGGAGTTCAGCCGTCCCGAGGTCGTCGAGGTCCTCATCAAAGGCTTGCAGGCCGAGAAAGATGGCGATTAAACCAGCCAAATAGATAGGAGGATATTAGGATATTATGGGGGATGACACGAGGTTCGGACGTGGGTTCACGCTTTGGTTCACGGGGCTATCGGGTGCCGGGAAGACTACGATTAGCGAAATCGTCGAGAAGGAGCTTCGGGAACGCTTCGGTAGGGTCGAAGTTCTAGATGGAGACATCGTCCGGACGAATCTATCGAAGGGTTTGGGCTTTTCCAGGGCGGACAGAGACACAAACATCTTGAGAATCGGGTTCGTAGCCAAGCTCCTCACCCGAAACGGGGTTGCGGTGATAGTGTCGGCGATCTCACCTTATAAGGAGGCGCGGGACATGGTGCGCTGGGAGATCGGGGAAGCCTTCATCGAGGTGTTCGTAGATTGCCCGGTCGATGTTTGCGCCCAGAGGGATGTGAAGGGCTTGTACAAGAGGGCGTTAGCCGGCGAGATCGAGCAATTCACCGGCGTTTCGGACCCGTACGAGCCGCCGGCTGCGCCCGAGATCGTCCTCAGAACCGACGAGGAGGAACCACACGACAGCGCCCGCAAGGTCATCGCGAGGCTAGAGGAGTTCGGGTTCTTGTGGCCGGTGAAGGAGTTTGACCGGGTGTGATCGTCGAACCCGTCCCCGCTCTTTTCGGCCTTCTGGTGGGCTTTCTGGTGGGCCTCAGCGGGGTGGGGGGCGGCTCCCTGATGACACCGTTCCTGCTCTCGTTAGGTATTGCGGCGCCGATGGCTGTTGGCACGGACCTGGTGTATGCCACCATCACGAAGCTAACCGGGTCCGTGCAGCACTACCGCCAACGCTCGGTTAACCTGGAAGTCGCGATCTTCTTGGGGCTTGGTAGCATCCCGGCGAGTCTCTTGGGAGTGTGGACCCTGGAGTGGATTAAAGGTTCTTTCGACGCCAGGATGGTGCAGAGCATCATGGTCACCATTATCGCCGCGACCCTTGTCCTGGTGGGTGCCTCGCTAATCTTCAAGGCCTTTCTGCCGGAAAAGTGGATCATGAGCCGCCGGGCGACCTGGGACGGAACATCGAAGATGAGCCTGACGCGTCGCCTCTTCACCGTCCTTTCCGGGGCAACAGGCGGCTACCTCGTGGGTCTTACCTCTATAGGCAGCGGGAGCGTGATGGCGGTGATACTCCTCCTACTCTATCCGCTCACCCCGGCCATGATCGTCGGTACCGACATCGCCCACGCGATGGTACTCTCGTTAGTCACCGGCTTCGCACACATACTCAACGGCAACGTGGACTTCACTTTGGCCGGTACTCTTCTTCTGGGCAGCATCCCCGGCGTCCTTATAGGAAGCCGGATGGCCCCGCGTCTACCGGGATGGCCGCTAACGATCTTACTCGCCTGCATGCTCATCTTCGTTGGTGCCCGCCTGCTGTTGTCTTAGCCTTCGTCTTCCAATTAGACGTGTGCACCGGGTTGCTGCCTTCTGAACGGGTAGGTATAGTTAGATCGCGGAATCTTTGTCCACACAGCTAACTACCAATGAGGGGAAACGCGGTGAATATATCCGTATCTTTACCAAAAGAAAAGCCACTATGCTGCCTACCGAGAAGCTACAAGTCAAGACACTTCCGCTCATCTTCGAGCCGAGCCCGCCCTGGGCACCCCCTCACGATCGTGAGACCACTAGAATGTAAGGACACTGTACTCAGCACCAGTTTAGCGTGTTCTGCGCAAGAGTCACCCGAGTTGGTTGAGTGTCTCCGGCACGAAGGGCAGTGGTACGCTTTTAGGCCCCGCAAGCACTGTGAGGGCCGCGTTGAGCCCGCCGGAGATCCCTTCGAGGGAGGCAGGGTATTGGTTATTGTAGGCTTGAAGAACGCCAGGGTAAGACCAGCCTATGTAGGGCTTGCATAGCGACCTGTAGCAGACTTCCTACCTGGAGGACTGAAAAGCTAGTTAGGGTGCTCTATCTTGTGCTTAGGGTGCTCTATCTTGTGCTTTGGAGCATCTTCGTGTGCAACGTGCCGAAAGGGCTTCATAAGGCTCCTACTTACAGGGCTATGTACCAACCCCGTGAGAAATGAACAACGATGGGAACAAAGAATACAGAAGGTCGCCCTTACAAGATACTGTACGTTGGAACGACAAACCTTTAAGCGTTATCCCAAAGTAACCCTCAGAGCCCATCAAGCGACGTGACTGTGTCGCCTTGAGAGGGCTCAAGGCACACGATATAACCCGGCAGCCTCAACTAGTGGTGCGTAAAGTGACGTTTTGAGGAGGTTCTTCGTAGTGGATCTCTAGTATCGGGCATGATTGCTACTTTTTCTCACCCTATCCTGCTTGCGCATCTCAGATCTCCTGTTGGCTGAGTCCTTATTGCTAGCCTTTCAAAGGTCTGCCGCTTCAAGAGAAGGAGCTTACTCGACCGTCTGTTAAAGTCCGAGCTTATGGCCATAAGTCCCCCTTTTTGGCGACGCCTTCTAGTAGACATCACGCCTCTACGAGAGTCACCCGACTACCGGCGTACGTGGATCGGGCAGTTAGTAAGTTTCATCGGCACTCAGATGACCATGGTGGCCTTGCCGGTACAGGTTTACCAACTCACTGGCTCCGCGTTCGCCGTGGGCTTGCTTGGCGCTGTTGAGCTACTACCTGTGCTTGCGCTCGGGCTGCTCGGTGGTGCCATCGTAGATGCGGCAGACCTGCGGCGAGTGCTACTGGCAACCTCTAGCTTGCTCGCGCTTGGTTCGGGAGTATTGGCCGCTCAAGCTTTATTTGACTTGCAGGAGATTTGGCTGTTCTACCTCGCAGCTGCTTTCCTATCAGCTGTTTCGGCCGTAGACAGCCCCGCTCGCAGCTTGCTTGCCCCGCGGCTGCTGCCACTGGCCAGGATACCTGCTGCATCTGTCCTCACGCACCTCTCACTGAACATCGGCCTGACTGGGGGTCCGCTGATCGCCGGCATTCTGATCGCTGGATTCGGACCAGGAGCAGCCTACTCCTTCGATGTCCTCAGCTTCGGCTACGCTCTTTATGCCGTCGTAAGGCTTGGATCCATGCGTCCGGAGGGGGGTGGGACACCTCCCAGCATATTGAGCATCGTCGAGGGCTTGAACTGGGTTAGACGACAGCCTATCATCCTCATGACCTTCCTACTAGACTTCGACGCCATGATCTTTGGCATGCCACGCGCTTTGTTCCCAGCCTTAGCCGAGACGCACTTCAATGGCGACGCCAGCACTGCTGGTCTACTCTACGCATCCCCTGCCATCGGTGCGCTGCTCGGAGGCATCTTGTCCGGACCTGTGGCTCGTATAAGAAGCCAAGGGCTCGCCGTAATCGTCTCTGTTGCGATATGGGGCATAGCGATCACCGCCTTCGGGATGTCCCCGTATCTGTGGCTAGCTGTTCTACTTTTAGGTATTGCAGGCGCGGCGGACCTTGCCAGTGCCGTTATCCGTCGCACGATAGTGCAATTGGCAACCCCAGATGCGATGCGTGGGCGCGTATCTGGGCTCTTTATCATCAACGTTACGGGTGGTCCCCGGTTAGGTGATTTCGAGGCCGGTATCGTGGCCGCTCTAGCCGGGGCTACTGCTTCGGCTTGGAGCGGTGGGATGCTTTGCCTGCTCGTGCTAGGCGGCCTCGTGGCTGCCTTCCCGACGTTCGCTAGCTATAGTGCGTTTCGCAACAGGCCCGAGGAATCGCTGATGCCTACTACCAAGAATAGAGCAGAGGATAGATAGTATAGTACGTGAGGCATCACCGTGGGAAAGCGTATTCAGGAGCCCTCAGGTACTATACGGCTTCTATCCCTCAAGCGAGAGAACCACCTCGCCACAAACGGTTCTGTACGAATACGGCTGGTATAACCACTACTATAACACCAAGGAAAGCCCACTCGTAAAGAGAATGGTTCTTCTTGAGCTTCAATAGA
>JAFAPF010000144.1 GCA_019247245.1 Rubrobacter sp.
CATACCACCACCTGGCTTTTTATGAGCCTGCGTCGGGGGCGCTTTTTGCCGGGGACGTAGCGGGGGTACGCCTGCCTGGCCAATCTTATGTCAAGCCACCGACGCCGCCGCCCGAGATCGACATCGAGGCCTGGAAGGAGAGCATCGAAGCTATACGCAAACTCGCGCCGAAAGCCTTGTACCCCACGCATTTCGGCTCGTATGAGGATACAGAGAGGCACCTGAGCGAGCTGGAACAACGCCTGCAGGAGTGGCTCCTCTTCATCGAGGAACGTATAGATGAACAGCTCTCTCGAGAAGACATCATCGAGGAGTTCTCGGCTATGGGTGATGAGGAGCTCTTTCAGGAGGGTGGGAGCCCCGAGAAGTCCGAGCGTTACCAGCTCGCGGCTAACTACGAGATGTTGGTCGACGGCCTCATGCGGTACGTCTCGCAGCAGCGCAAGAGCGCCGAAGATAGAAGAGGTAGCTCTTAGGTAAATATTCCTACTGGCGGCGATTCCCGAAGGAATCGCGAGTCGGGAGTTGGGGGAAATGCTACTCTCGGCTCACTGCGCACAACTCTTACGGTGTGCTGAGCGCCTGGGGCGTCAGCGGTGGGACGGATCTGGGTATCACGGGCTTGAGTATCCCGAATCCCAACGCCAGGGGTCAGGATTTTCAGGAACCAGCAACGGCACTGCTTCTTGACATACTGTGGCTTTTCCTTTTATATGTGGTTAGTAATTGGTATAACGAATTACTATGGCGAGCGAAGGTAGAAGGAGAGAAATAGCTTCCACCAATTCGTACGGCTCGGTGGAGCGCAGCAAACTTTCAGGTAAAAATGCTCAGGGACAGCTGAGATGCAGTTCACGGAGCAACTCCAGAAGGTGCCCCGGTACTTCTTCGACGCGTACCTGGCGGCCGAACGTTTCAGCTGAATTGCCGAGTACTTCAAGAGCCTGCCTCGCGCTGCAACTGAGCAGGTGAAGGAGATGTCGAGAAGAAGGCCAAAGAGGTATATGCGGAGAGCGCCCGCTTCAAAGAGGCTACGCAACTCGGTGTAGTCACGAGCGCGAAGTCCGGACCAAACAAACCCAGCAACAGCTGGGCTAGTAGGATAGTATTGGAGAATACGCTAACAGAGGATGGAGCAAATAGAGGCGCTGAAGCAACCCACGGAGCAGGTCAGGGTGTAAGCTGCTGCACCGGACGTTAGAACCATGAGCGAGCAAGTACCGTCCATCGGCATAGACTTCGGTACTACCAACTCCAGCATGGCATGGTACGATTCCCGGACCGGAAGCGCCGAAATCATCCTGAACGCCGAGGGTCAGACCAGGACCCCTTCGCTGGTGTATTTCGGTGAGAACGAGACCCTGGTCGGCGAGCTCGTCGAGAGCCTGATCAAGGAGGCCTCGACGGATAAGGTGCGGCGTGACGAGGTATTCCGGCGCGTTATCAAGAGCATTAAGCGGAACCTGCTCACACCCCCCAGGATAGCGCTCCCTGGCGGCCGCTTCGTTAGGCCAGCCGACGTAGTGGCCGAGATACTAAAAAAGCTCAAGCGCGACGCCGAAGATGGTCATTTCCACGAAGAGGTCGGGCAAGCGATCATCACCTATCCAGCCGAGTTCAACAGGTTGCAGCGTCAGAGGATTGAAGAAGCGGGGCGTTTGGCAGGGTTTGGTGAGGTGATATTGCTGGAGGAGCCGGTGGCTGGGACACTGGCCTACGCGCGGTCGGGCCTCAACGTAGGCAAGCACGTGCTGGTCTATGACCTGGGCGGAGGAAAGTTCGACCTGGCGGTGTTGGACAACGAGGACGAATCGTTCCACGTGGCGATGGAGCCCAACGGTATGGAGCGGTACGGGGGAGATGACTTCGACCATGCCCTCTACTACTATTGCGACGAGCTGGCCCGAGAGAAGCTGGGGCGGTCCATAAGCCTCACGGGCGCCGTGGACCTGAGCTTCCTGCGGGAATGCCGGCGGCGTAAGGAGAGCCTCACCTTTCAGGAGAGGATCGAGTTCAACGACTACCTGCCCTCGGAAGATGGTCCGGTGCTTTTCGAGCATGAGGTAGAGCGCCAAACGTTCGAGGACCTGATAGAGGAGTACGTCGAGACCAGCGCGCGGCTAACGGAGGAGATCCTTAAACAAGCCGCCGTTAGAGGCCACGAGGTAGATACGGTCGTGTTGGTGGGCGGCTCCACCCGCGTACCATTGGTGATGCGGACACTGGAAGAAACCCTGCCGGTGAGCCCGCTAGTATTTGATAGAAAAGATATAGTCGTTGCCCTCGGCGCGGCCCACTACACAAACGTCCGATCGCCTACGATACGGCGAGGAAGGCAACCGGAAGCGTCCGTGCTCACACCCGAGGATCAAACACCCCTCAATCAGTACCGCGAGGCGGTCGAGGAGGCGTTTTCGGATAAGAAATTGAGCAAGGTGGAAGTAGACCGCCTCAGCGCTTTTGCAGGCCAGCTCGGTTTGAATAAAGAGCAAACCGCGGACATAGAGCGTCAGGTAATGGGTGGCCCCAAGGAAGGCGTCCTGTTGCAACAGTACCGTCAGGTGGTCGAGATGGTTTGGGCGGACGGTAAGCTGAACGAGCTGGAAGTGGAATGGCTCAGCGTACTAACGAGCGAGTTGGGGTTGAGTCAGGATCAGACCTCCTATGCTGAAAGCGAGATCATGGGTGCTACCAAAGAGTCGATCCTTGACCGTCAGGGTCCGAGTACCGGACCGCAAGGTGAACTGGAGGACTTCGTAGTTGTCCACACTTTTGCCGGCCACTCGGAGGAGGTTCACTCCGTTGCCTTCAGCCCTGATGGGCAGTTCCTCGTCAGCGGCGCCTCCGACCACACGGTCAGAGGATGGAACACGCGTTCCGGGCAATCGGTCGGGGCGCTTGCCGGACACACTGGTAGGGTCAGCTCCGTAGCGTTCAGCCCCGACGGAGAGCTTCTTGCCAGCGGCGGCTTCGACAAGATCATCAGGGTATGGAAGCTCCCCAACGGCGAACCCTTCCACAACCTCAACCACTCAGGCTGGGTCTTCTCTGTGGCTTTCAGCCCCGACGGCAAGCTCCTCACTAGTGGCGCTGCAGACAAGGCTGTCAGGGTGTGGTCCGTGGAAACCGGGAGGTTGATTCGCACCCTTGCTGGACATTCTTATTGGGTTCTATCCGTGGCTATCGGTTCCGATGGGCAGTTCCTCGTCAGCGGGGGCGCGGACAAGACGGTCAAAGTGTGGAACCTGGAGACCGACGTACCACTCTACACTTTCGAACACTCAGATTGGATCAGGTCTGTTGCCATAGATCCGGATGACCGGTTCATCGCCGGCGGGGGTGAAGACGGCGCAATCAAGGTTTGGGATCTGGAAACCGGTGAGCTGGTCCGCACCCTTGCCGGGCATTCAGGAGCGACTCTCTCCATCGCCATAAGTCCTGACGGACAACTCCTTGTCAGCAGCGGTTCTGAGGGGAAGATCAAGGTTTGGAACCCGAGAACCGGAGAGCCACTCCACATCTTCCCGGGACACCTGGAAGGGGTAGGGTCCATCGCCTTTAGCCCCGATGGGCAGTTGCTTGCCAGCGGCGGTTATGATCACGAGATCAAAATTTGGAGAAGGGTACCTGGCCTCACAGAAGAGAAACCAGTTAGTCTCTCGTCCCGCTCGGTAAACCCGCCCTCACCCCACGGGCTGGATGTAGCCCCAAGCAGGCCGCAAGACTTGCCAGATTGAAGTAGAATCTCTTACGAATAAGGGGTGAAGAGTGGACTATAGAGGACGAGAGGCAGATTTTCAGGAAGCCGAGCATCGCTTCGCCGAGGTGAAGCGCCAGTTCGATGCCGGGGCCCTAAGCGCCGAGGAGTTCGACGCCCAGCGTCGGCAGCTGATGGTGCAGGACGACGAAGGTCGCTGGTGGGCCAAGTCCAAGACCGGCCAGTGGAACTATCACGACGGTAACGCTTGGATATCAGGTACTCCACCGGGCTACCAGGCGCCTCGAACGCCGCCCGTAGAGGACATGCCGGATCGCCAGTCGCAGCAGCCTGAGCAGGACGAACGGTTGCTGTCATCCCAAACAGCTCTCTTCAGAGAAAAGCGGCGTCGAAGAATCCCCCGTTGGGTAGTTATAGCGCTCGGGCTGGGAGTGATAGTGGCGCTCGTGGGGACGCTCGCAGGGATAGAAACCTTTACTAAAGGGTCTCTTACCAAAGCTAACCCAGCCCCCGGCTACGACCTGCTGGAGCATCCCTCTGGGAAACTCTCCGTGGAGGTACCTACCGCCTGGAAGGAGCACGTCACCACTAACCCAGAAGGGGAAAAGGGGACGGGGTGGGACTCCTTCGCGGGCGAGAGCGTTATCGCGATGACAGCCGCGAACGACCTACACTCCTGGAGTACCGGCTCTAAAGGCCATCAAGGGACGTACATCGCGGCCTCAAAGAAGCTAGCGCAGAGCTATACCGATGATCAGCTCGTCGCCTTGGGCCCTAACAACTACTCCTCTTCCTGCCAGACAGGTCCCCGCAAGGACTTCGACCGAGCCCCCTATTCGGGGAAGATCCAGGAGTGGTACGACTGCGGCGGGATTACTGGTCACACCGCCACCACGCTAGCCGCTGCGCCAAAGGACCGCGGATGCGTGGTCCTGTTGCTGATCGGGGGCTACCTTGAGGGCGAGGAGGAGAACGTTCAGCATGTCTTGGATACCTTCGATGCTGACTGCAAGGGAATTAGTTAGGTTCCAACTCAAAAGACCTAAATGAGGATATCCTACTTGCAGGGTAGTGTCTTGAGCTGTGAGCGATGTACTGGAAAAACTCGCTACAATCTTACGCGAGGCCCGGATACCTTGAAGAAATATCCTCCAGAAAACCTCTTCGAGACTATAAAGCGCGACGGCGGAGGCGAGCACGTCTCCATGGCCGGCGAAAGGGGCCGAAGGTCGGCCCGGTTAAAGCTAGGTATCTGTGGCGAGCACGGCGCTGACCCCGAGAGCATAAAGTTACTCACGAGGCTGGCCTCGACTGCGTCTCGCGCTCGCCCTACCGGGTGCCGGTCGCGCGGCTGGCCACTGCGCGGGCAGCTTTGAGCTTTGCTGGGATCCCTCTCTAAGCGTTCTTTACGGCTTCGGCGATGTCCTGAAGGCCTTGGTTGGCGTCGGAAAAGAACATCCAGGTGTTATCCTGGTAGAAGAGCTCGTTGTCTACGCCGGCGAAGCCGGGACCCAAGGAGCGCTTGACGAAGATAACCCTACTTGCATGGTCGACGTCGAGGATGGGCATACCGGAGATGGCGGTCTGTTGCTCTTCGTCGCGGGCTACTGGGTTCACGACGTCGTTGGCGCCGACGACTATGACAGCGTCCGTCTCGTCGAACTCGGGGTTGATGTCCTCCATATCGTAGAGCTGCTCGTAGGGTATGTCGGCCTCAGTCAAGAGGACGTTCATGTGGCCGGGCATCCTCCCGGCCACGGGGTGGATGCCGAACTTCACCTCCTTGCCCTCGTTCTCCAGCGTCTCCATGAGCTCGTACATCGCCCCCTGGGCCTGGGAGGCGGCGAGGCCGTAGCCGGGCACGATCACAACCTTCTCCGCTTCGTTCTTGAGGTAGGAGCCTATGTCTTCGGCGCTGGCCTCGTGGACCTCCCTCTCCTCTTCTTCTTCATCCTGCGGCGGGGCGACGATGCCTTGGAAGATGATGCTGCTGAGAGGACGCCCCAAAGAGCTGCTCATCTGCATGGTGAGGATCGTCCCCGAGGCGCCGACAAGCGTGCCGCCTATGAGAAGGGCGTAGTTGTTGAGTACGAACCCCGAAGCCGCCGCGGCTAGCCCCGTGAAGGCGTTCAAGAGTGAGATGACGACGGGCATGTCCGCTCCGCCTATGGGTATTACGAACAAAAAGCCCAGTACGAGCGAGGCGACGAGGAGGATGACGATGGAGACGAAAGGCGTGAGGAGAGAGGAGAGTCCTATAACGCTGGCTATCGCCCCGCCTGCCAGGACGTTCGCGCTTAGGACGAGGATGCCCAGAAGAATAATAGCGTTCACCACCTGCTGCCCCGGGAACGTCACCGACCCGGAAAGGAGGAACTCCTGGAGCTTGCTAACCGCCACGATGCTCCCCATGAAGCTTATCGACCCGAT
>JAFAPF010000081.1 GCA_019247245.1 Rubrobacter sp.
GTCAACCTAGAAAGGTCTAGACTTGCCGGACTATCCCAACATCCTCTACGTCCACTCTCACGATACCGGACGATGGGTCGAGCCGTACGGGTACCCCGTGCAGACACCCAACATCCAGAAACTAGCCGAGGAGGGCATGCTCTTTCGCAAGGCGTTCTGTGCCGCCCCGACCTGCTCTGGGAGCCGTGCGTGCCTCCTCACCGGACAGTACGCGCACTCCAATGGGATGGTGGGCCTCGCTCACCGTGGCTTTCCTCTTAAAGATTATAGCCACCACATCGTCCACACCTTGCGCAAGCTTGGCTACTGGTCAGGACTCGTCGGTGAACAACATATCTCAAAGAAGCCCGAGGTGATCGGCTATGATGAGGTCATCAAGATCGACACCAGCCACGTCGACGATGTTACGCCGGTTACGTTGGATATCTTGACCCGTAAGCTCAAGCGGCCGTTCTTCCTCTCCGTGGGATTCTTCGAGACGCATCGTGAGTTCTTCCACCCCAGCTCGCCAAAGAAGGCGAACTACATGCTCTCGTCGCCCAACCTACCCGACACCCCGGAGACACGTCAGGACATGGCAGCCTTCCACGCTAGCGCGCGCTCCCTCGACCAAGGCGTCGGCACCATCCTCGATGCACTCGATGCCGCTGGCCTCGCCGAGGACACGCTCGTCATCTGCACGACTGATCATGGGATCGCCTTTCCAGGCTGCAAGGCGACGCTGTACGATCGGGGACTTGGTGTCATGCTCATCCTGCGCGGGCCTGGTGGCTTTGAGGGCGGGAAGATGAGCGATGCTCTCGTGTCTCACATCGACCTCTTTCCGACCATCTGCGACCTAATCGGTATCTCACCACACCCCGAGTGGCTCCAAGGTAAATCTCTCCTGCCGCTTGTGACAGGACAGGCAGATGAGATCCGCGACGCGCTTTTCGCCGAGAAGACGTACCACGTTGCGTATGAGCCGGAGCGATGCATCCGAACGCACCGGTGGAAGTATATCCGACGCTTCGATGACTATCCTGGTCCTGTCCTCGCCAATACCGACGACAGCCCGAGCAAAGACCTACTCCTTACGAACGGATGGGCGGAGCGATCTATCCCGACCGAGCAGCTCTACGACCTCGTCTTCGATCCAAACGAAGCGTGCAACCTCGCCAATGAGCCTGCAAACGCTGATGAGCTTGTGGAGCTGCGTGGACGACTAGAGACATGGATGCATGAGACACAGGACCCGCTTCTCGACGGACCTGTGTCCGCCCCGAGCGGGGCCGAGCTGAATTGTCGCGATCACTTATCGCCGCGGGATCCAACAACTATCGTGTGAGCTGCGTCTACAGCGCCAGTCATAACGATTGAACCAGTCTAGTATATCTGGAGTGCTAAGCAGCAGAGTATCAAAAACGACCCAGGCTGTTGAAAAAGCCATTGTCAGACCAGTTAGTGATCCAAAACAGGTCCAAATACACACAAAACAGGGTTCTCAGTGCCTGAAATAGGGGTCAGAAAAGGGTATCAAGGAGTTTTTCAACAAGCCGGACCGTTTTTGAGATAAGGCAAAATACTGCTACTAACTTATTTTTGTGATTGAAGCCCTGCAGCTCTGGACGCTAAAGCTTGAGAAAGAAAACAGGAGCACAAACCGCAAGCGCAGCGACAATTTGTAGCGCCAGAACCAGCAACGCCTGCTTTGGCTTCTCCAGCAAATACTTGAGACGAAGAACGCTTACTCCCGGTGCTCTTGAGCTACAACCGTCCCCCTGCATGAAAGTACGTATGAAGATGAGGTGGGAGACGGGCCGACAAAAGATAGCTCTCGTTGGAGCAGATGAGCCGCTAACTCGACTAGTTATCAACGAGGCTACTTGTTACTAATGTTACTACTCTGGACTACCCTGGTTCACCATAAGCAAACTACTGCTAAGTTCGCCCCGATAAAGTAGAAGATGGTGAGTAAAGAGAGGTGCTGGGGAAGAAGACTTAGGAGAGAAGACTACTTAGACCCGTGAGAGATTGCTTATTGGTACAAGTCATCCTGAAGAACTTGCTAACGCCAACACTCTAGCAAAAAGTGAAAGTAACTAACTGTAGAGGCCTTCGGAAGGCTTGCACTCGTTTAGGGATTACCTTGGCCTTTACGGACAGCTTTGTATAAGCTATTAAAATTTGCTGTTTTCGGGATTTGCCCAAAAGTCCGAGTTTATACTACATATTGTGTTTATGAGGAGAATATTACTCTACATATGGTATGTCCACTCTACTTTTAGTGCGAAGTAAGTTTTCTCAACTTAGTATAAGAAACCTTAATAATAGGTATGATGAGGATATGAATATAGAACTTGTGTCGTCGGTCCTATTCGTCGGGATTCTCGGCCTTACATTTCTATTAGTTGGGCTTCTCTGCTGGGCAATATGGGCCGTGTTTATACGCATGACTTTCTACAGAATAATAGGAAGCCACGTCCTAGTCCCCTTACCGCCGAACATCGCCATAGAAGCCTTGATGAAGCGTATGGTCGAAGAAGGCTATCAGGCAAAGATCTCAAAGTCCTACGTTACTACCTTCCGTAGTCGTCAGCCCGATCATGGGCTATGTGGACTGTTGGTATTAGTTGGTCTAATACCGGGATTGCTCTACTATATGCTGGCTAGTGTCGGTACACTCTCCAGCATAGCGGCAGTCGAGAGTGTGCCTACGGGCGAGACACTAGTGTCTATCTACGGTGTGGACTTCAAGGCGTACAAGATAGCATGGGAGTGGGGACGGGATACACGGGAGGCTCACAAGAAGGCAGCGCTGCAGGACAGTAAAGGACTGTCTTTGGCTCCGTTGGAGGTTCCTAGATAGCTTATGAGAATCTCACTCTTTTTCTTGGTCGCCTAGGCAGGCCAGTATGTACCTCCTACCTCTTCGACAATGCATTGCTCTAGGTCAGTTTGAACAACTAGATATTCGCCTTGCCTAGACCCTATTACGGTTAGGCCTGTGCAACCCTCTCCTGCTCCAGAGGCTATAAGCTGACCCTCCACTTCTTAGGGGTGGATTAGTATTGTAAGCGCTTCCGGACACCGTTGCCCCTAAGAGTGTAAAAGAGGGCCGGGGCTAATAGCCCCGGCCCTCGCTGTTAGTTTCGACACTCTTTTGGGTTAACCCTTAGGCAGCTGCTGACTGCTCGATAGCCTGCGTGCAATCTGCCGTAGTGTCGGGAGTTATGGTGATCGAGCTGCCTCCGAAGTCTATGTCACCGGTTGTGGTGTCGTACTGGGTAACACCCTGCTCGTTGCCAACGTTACCAGTGTTGGCGGTCTGCTGAACTGTTGGACACAGGTTGGCGTTGTTGCCACTGTTGGCAACAGCAGCCTTTGGTGTAGCGGGACCACTTGTTTCGCGACTCTCCTTGAAACCCTGGGTTACCTGCGCTATGGCAGGGGCAGCGGCCACTACCACTATGGTCAGCATCGCCACCAACATCATCCACTTCCTCAACTTCTCTACCTCCTCTTATCTTGTTGCCGTTACCGTCTGGGCACCGTGGCTCTTATATATACTTCGCATCGATGGCCACCTCGTGGGACGGACCCCCTCAGAGAAGGGGCCCGCTTCCCAGTTTTGCGCTAGCTAACTACTTACTTAAGCTGTGTGGATGCAGTTTGCACTCTCTAGCGGATGATCCTGCGAGCCAGCAGGCCACCAGCCACTAACAGAGCACCGGCGCTAACCCCCAACAGCGAGGCAATGTCCAGTCCACCGGTCGCCGGGAGCACCTTAACGGGGGCTGGAGCCGGAGCCGGGGCTGGAGCAGCCTTAGGCGGAGCCGGGGCTGGAGCCGGGGCTGGAGCCGGGGCTGGAGCCGGGGCAGCCGCCGCCTGCTTAATCTCCTGCGTGCAATCCGATGTAGTCGCAGGAGTCACCGTGAGTGAGCTGCCATCGAAGCTTAGGTCGCCCTGCCTGAGGTTGTATTGGTCTGCTCCCTGCTCGTTGGCAACGTTACCGCTCTGGCCAACCTGCTGACCGCTCGGACACAGGTTGACGTTATTGCCCTTGTTGCTGACGCTGAACGATGGCGAAGACGTACCGCTCGTAATACGCCTCTCCGACTCCCTCTGGGAGACCTGCGCTAGGGCAGGTGCGGCCGCCACCAATACCATCGCCAGCACCACCGCCAGTAACATCAATTTCCTCAATTTATAGGACCTCCCTCCTACGTGGCCTCAAGATGTAGTGCCCGTATACGAACTCATACCCTAAACACCATCTTTCTGCAACACTTTGGGAAGATGATTCCTTAAAATTAGCGAGGTTTAACGTGGAATTACCAGAATTTAATTTATTGACAATATTAACATGGTCAATATTAATGAAAACTAACGTATTTAGCTAATCAACTCTTAATCCTTTAGGAGTCTACTTCCCTGCTTGCTGGGTGCGTTGAACGCACCAGCTCGAAGGTTAGAGCCTTTCGTGTGCTAAGCAAAGCTGAGCCAATAGTTCACCCCCCTGCTTCTAACCCATGCTAGTAAGACGTTCTTCTATCATTCGGTACAGGGTGATGACCCACACCTATGGTGAGCATTCAACTTCTTC
>JAFAPF010000426.1 GCA_019247245.1 Rubrobacter sp.
GAAGAAGCCCCTCACCGTGCTCATCTTGCGAGCCTATGTGCTACCGGAGCCGGTAGAGCTCGAGTACCGCACGGCGTACGGAGGGTGCAAGAGCTGGATCGAGCTGGAGCAGAGCGTTGCGACCGCGGGTTCCCAGCCGGTCCTCGACGATGCTGCATTCGAGGAGCTTACGGCTCCAGCTCTCGGCATGCTCGAAGGGCTACGGCGCGCGACGGTGGGTCGCTAGGAGTAACGCTCTTGGGCATTAGCGCGGTACCTATCGTCCTGACCTTCCTGCTGGTGTTCTTCGCCTGGCGGGTGGTCTATACGAGCAACAAGGATCTGGTTCGAGCTAACGCCTGGGGTGAGCTGACGCGCCGTCTCCTCCCGTTCGTCGCGATCGCCGCCACAGCAGCCAGCCTACCGTTACTGCAGAATTTCGAAGGTCCCTTATCAGTTGCCTGGGTGTTGACGTTTGGCGCCGTACTGGTCTTATCGAACTTTCTCTCGGTACCCATCGACGAGCGGCGGGCGAGCAGAGCCTTCCGCAACGGTGACTATGCGGGGGCTGCAGCCCTATACCGCAAGCTCGTCGAGAAGCGGTCTCTCGCTCGCTACTGGACCTTTCTCGGAGCGGCACTCGGGGCTGGCGACCACAACGAGGAGGCTATAGAAGCTTCGACAAAGGCCGTCAAGCTCGACCCGGAGTACGGGCTCGCCTACTACAATCGCGCCTTGATCATACGCAAGATGGGCCGCAAGAAGCGGGCGGCGAAGGATCTCGAAAAGGCGCTCGACGCAGCGGATCTACCCCGGCGCTTCAGGACCGGGGCCAGGAAGGAGCTCGAGGAGCTAAGGAAGTGAACTTTCTCTACCCGACGCTGGGGGCGCTACTGATACTCGCCGGCTTTCTCTTCTTCGTTGGCCGCCAGAACCGCGACCTCTTACGTGCCCGCGCTTACGGGGAGTTCTTAGTCCGGCTTCTACCTCTCCTCTCAACCGGCGTCTTGGTACTGGGCCTGCCGCTGATTATGGACCTGGCGACCGTCGAGAATACCATGCCGGTCTTGATCGCCTACCTCGGGGGCACCGCTGTTTTGACGGTGCTTATGGCGCGCCTCGCCGCCCCCGAGGAACGCCGGGCTGGAGCACTCTTTCGCAGCGAGGAATACGAAGGGGCTGCCGCCACCTACGAACGTCTCCTCTCCCGTCGCCCTCTCCCCCGCTACTACTCAGCTTTAGGCGCAAGCCTCGATATCTTAGGTGAGCACCGGAGGGCGCTGGAGGCCACGAGCCAAGCTATAAAGCTCGACCCGAAGCTGGGCATCGCCTACTATAACCGCGCCTCCACCCTTGCAGCTCTAGGCCAGAGAGAGCGCGCCCACAGCGACCTGCAAACCATCTTCAGGGTCGACTCAAGCCGTCGGCTGAGGCGCGCCGCTAGGCAAGCACTGGCGACGCTAGAGAAGGGCTGGCTTACCTGACTTTTCTAAACGTTTTCTGCGGCGGCTTTGCCCTCTATGGTCCCCTCGCGCACCCTCGTCTCGTAACGCGGCTGGGGAAAGACGGCCAGGCCGTCGATCACCTCGCCGGCGCATAAGTCGAAGCGTGACTTGCATAAGGGGCAGACGACGGTGACACCTTCGCGGTCTCCTTCGGAGAGCGGTCCTGCGAAAGGGCTGCAAACCCTGCGAAAGGGCTGCAAACGTTGAAGATGACGCAGATCTTACCACCGCCCTGCTCAGCAGGATCTGCATCCCGCCGGCCTCGACGCTGCGCATACCGGAATTGGGAAGCTCGCTCTCCTCCAAAACAGGGGTGAACTCGTCAGGTCCACCCTTCTCGAAAGCTTTGGAGTTTACCCTGAGCGCATAACCATAGGAGAGCTCTCCGCCCAGGTGGGCCCCAACCGCGTTGAGGTCTAATCCGGCAGCGTTTACGAGGGCGTGAGCCAACCCCATCCGGCGTGATCCGCCACGCAAATATCGCCAGCCTGAGATGCCAGCCACCGCTGCGGCGAAGCTGCCGATGACCCCTACCGCGAGTGCCGCGTCGACTGCGTTGCGCATTACCCGGGAGTTAGTCACAGCATCGAGCCCATCGAAGACCAGGGCCGCGGTCCAGGACCCTATGAAGTACGTTCCGTCCGAGAGGGCCGGGTGTAGGAGCGTACCCAGCCAGGTGCCATCCAGGGCGTCACGAAGCGTCACGCCGTCTTTGTCTACAGCCTTCTGTGCTACCGGCTGTACCTTCTCGGCGATGCTGTCTAACCAGGGCATGTGGTCGACGATGCGCTGCCTAGCGTTGCTCCTATCTGCCTCCGCCTTTCCGTGAGTAGGCGCTTAAGTCTTTCCCCATCACGAGTTATCCTCCGCGTCCCGACAAAAGCAAACCAGCCGCAAGCATCTAAACACCATGGCACGAAGCCGATCTATAGCCCGGCATCATGCGCTTCTGGACGAAGAAGCCCAGTGTTCTTAGGGACAAGGAAAAGTTAGAGAAGAGATTCCTTTGGCGGAGAGGGGGGGATTCGAACCCCCGACGCCGGGATTACCGACGTAACGGTTTTCGAGACCGCCGCATTCAACCACTCTGCCACCTCTCCGCGAGAGAGTTTACCGCCCGTCTCTACCCCCTTCAACCGCGGCACAACGGCTCTCAGCATCCCGAAGCAAGCCCTCGCCATCGAACGAGTCCCTGAACGCACATTACCGGACGCTTCCCTGTCTAAACTTGAAGTGTCGACTTATCTCTAGTAGAGGTACAAAGATGTAAGTACGATATCGCAGACTTGAAAAATTCGCCTTTTGCAGGACTTATATACAGTCTATGAGATTAAGGTTGAATCTAAGCATTAAGAAAAGTGGGCTCGAGGCCCACCTCACAATAACGTTCTACAATACGGTTAGTTGCACTTGGAGTAACCGCAGGAGTGGCAGACGACGCAGCCTTCCTGGCGGGTGAGGCCGCTACCGCAGTCCGGGCAGGCCCCGATGATGGGGAGCTCCCGGGCTTCCGCGATACCGTCTTCGAGGAGGTAGTGTTCGGCCATCGCCCTGGCAACACCGTCGGGAACGGAGAGGACAGCGTTCGGGCCGACACCGGCGGGGTGGCCGTCCTGAATGCCGCGGAGCTGATGGACTATCTCCGCCGGGGTAGCACCGTGAGTCATAGCAAGCGAGATCATACGCCCCAACGCGTCGGAGAACGCCGCCGCCGTACCTCCGGGTTTGCCGAGGATCACAAAGCACTCTCGTGGGCCGAACTCGTCGTCGTTCATGGTGACGTACATCGGGCCGTGGCCAGTATGTAGCTTCTTTGTCACCCCAGAGAGGGTACGCGGACGCCCGTTGCGTGCTTCGGCCAAAGAAATGTGTTTGACGATCTCTGCTTCCGGGCCGGGTGTAGTAACAGGCGAGGCCTCCTGGGTCGTCTTACCCGTCGAGAGCACCTGGGCGTCGCGAGAGCCGTCGCGATAGACCGCCATCGCTTTGCAGCCCAACGAGTAGGCGAATCGGTAGGCATCCTCGACGTCCTTGCGGGTAGCTGTGGCAGGCAGGTTGATGGTCTTAGAGATCCCCATTGAGGTGTGCTTCTGGAACGCCGCTTGCATCCGGACGTGCCACTCGGGGGTGATATCGTGCGAGGTTACCCACACCCGGCGTACATCGTCCGGCACTTCTTCCAAATCGCGCACGCCACCCTCTTTAGCGACCTTCTTCATCAGCTCCTCAGAGTAGAAGCCCCACTCCTTCGCTACCTCGACGAACTCCGGGTTAACGTCGGGCAACTCCATGTCCGCCTGCCGGCGCATGAACGCCACCGCGAAGAGCGGTTCGATGCCGCCTGAGCAGCCCGCGATGATCGAGATGGTCCCCGTCGGCGCGATGGTCGTGACGGTCGCGTTGCGGACCTTATCGCCCCGGGCCTCGTGCCGAGAGCCCTCGTAGTGCGGCATCAGGCCCCTCTCGCCCGCGAGGTTTCGGCTCGCCTCCCACGCCTCGTCGTCTATGAACTTCATTATTCTTTCGGCGAAGGAGAGGCCTTCTTCGGAGTCGTAGGTGATGCCGAGCTTTATGAGCAGATCGGCGAAGCCCATGACACCAAGCCCGACGCGACGGTTGCCGCGGCTCATCTCCGCTATCTGGGGCAGCGGGTAGTTATTCATCTCAATAACGTTGTCGAGAAAGCGGACCGAGGTACGAACCGTCTCGCGCAGATCCTCCCAATCGACGTCTCCGGTCTCCTCCCGATAGAAGCGCTCGAGGTTTACGGAACCAAGATTGCACGAGTCGTATGGCGGCAGGTGCGCCTCCGAGCACGGGTTCGTGGACTCTATCGGAAACTGCGGGGTGGGGTTGTCGGCGTTGATGCGGTCTATAAACACAACACCCGGCTCACCGTTAAGCCACGCCCCCTCGACTATCTTGGAGAAGAGGTCGCGAGCGCGCATCGTCCGGACCACCTCGCCGTTGCGCGGGTTCACCAGGTCGAAGTCCGTATCGTTTTCGACGGCCTCCATGAATGCGTCGGTGACCGCAACAGAGATGTTGAAGTTGTTGATCCTGGAGTTGTCGTTCTTGCAGGTGATGAACTCCTCGATGTCCGGATGGTCCACCCGCAGGATCCCCATGTTCGCCCCGCGCCGGGTGCCACCCTGCTTGATCTTATCGGTCGAGGCGTCGTATATGGCCATGAACGAGACCGGCCCCGAAGAGACCCCCATCGTGCTCTTCACGATGTCGTTCTTCGGCCTGAGGCGCGAGAAGCCGAACCCTGTCCCACCGCCGCTCTTGTGGATGATGGCCTGGTGCTTCAACGTATCGTAGATGCCGTCTATCGAGTCTTCCACCGGCAGGACGAAGCACGCCGAGAGCTGCTGTAGATCCCTCCCTGCGTTCATAAGGGTAGGCGAGTTGGGCATGAACCTCCGGCTCAACATGAGCCAGAGAAACCTCTCCCTGAACTCCTCGTAGAGCCTCGTTGCCTCCTCACCCCCCTTGAAGCAGAACTCGCCCTCGGCGATGTTCGACGCCACGCGGCGGAACATATCGATGGGCTTCTCGGTCGCCTCACCGCGCCCGTTTTTCTTCAGGTAGCGCTTTTCGAGAACCGCGATGGCGTTCTCAGAGAGTTCCACATCCGTGAACCTGTCCCGACCAGTCTCCATCCCTCTTGTTCTTCCTCCCCTAGAGTTCTCCCATGATTTATATATATTCTACTCGCTACCCGCCCCATCCCAACGGGCAGTTCTCTGCCTATAGCTACCTATTGACCGCCCCCGCCAGCCTCACCAACTCTGAGCGAAACTGATCCACGTCGGTGTACTGCCTATACACGGAGGCGAACCTGAGATACGAGACCATGTCCAGCCTCCTCAAGCGCACCAGCGCCATATCCCCCAAGCGCCGGGAGGTAACCTCATGCCGACGCCGCTCGCGAAGCTCGGCTTCGATCTCGTCCACTAGGTACTCGATCTCCTCTTCCGGAACAGGCCGCTTGGCACATGCCTTCAAAATCCCCGCGCGCAGCTTTGCCCGATCAAAGGCCTCCCGCGTTCCATCACGCTTTATGACCATGAGCTTGAGCGGCTCCCGACGCTCGTAGGTGGTGAACCGCTTCTCGCACGAAAGACACTCCCGCCGCCGCCGTATGGCGTCCTTGCTCTCCGAAAGCCGGCTGTCTATCACCTTCGTATCCTGAAAGTCACAGTAAGGACACTGCACTTCGTTAACCCCCATTACTCAACACCACATCTGGTACCGCAAAAAACTAACACACCACATTTTCTATTCGCAATACCTGCTACATAAACCTTAACATGAGGTTAATATGACTTTCACCTCCCGGAATGCCCATTCCTAAGCGGAGTTTGCTGCATGATACCTATAACAAAAAATTTTCCAAAAATTTTTTGTGAGGTTCGTTTTTCGGCGAATATGCAGCAAATCGTGCACCTTTATCTTTAGGTGCAGCCACAACATTGTATCCTTAGTTGATGCTAAGCATAGTGCTTTTATGTGCTTGTATCTATATCTGAAGCTTAAGGTATAGCTAGTCGCGAAGCTTTTCATTATTGCCCCGTGAAACGCGTTGCGCCCGGAAGATGAATAAGAGAGTATCTGCGTATCTGCCGTAGGTGTTACTTCGATACACCAAAAGGTGTATTTTGGTCTGGGAAGTGCTGATCATCGCCCGCGGCGCTGTTTAAAGAAGATTTGGAGGAGAACGGCGGCTTCGCTTTGCAAGATTCCGCGGGTGTAAGGATAGGTGTGGTTGAGGCGGGAGTCGGTAGGAAAGTCGTAGAGGGTACCGGCAGCGCCAGCTTTGGGATCTGGGGTAGCGTAGACCAGACGGCTTATGCGAGCAGCGTGGAGCGCGCCCGCGCACATAGGGCAGGGCTCTAGGGTTGCATATAGGGTGCAGCCGGTGAGGCGCCAGGTCCCCGCGCTGGTGGCAGCACGGCGGAGAGCGAGGAGTTCGGCGTGGGCGGTCGGGTCTTTCGTGGTCTCGCGTTCGTTGTGGGCAGTGGCCAGTATCTCCTCTCCCCTCGCGACCACGGCGCCAACGGGGACTTCTCCCTGTTCGGCAGCTCGCACGGCTTCATCGAGGGCGCAGCGCATAAGCCGCAGGTCCCGAGTGACTTCGGGGTCCGGCTCGCCCAGCAGTGACTCCTTACGCTCGTCGTGGCTGTCGGGTTTAAGCCTTTCGTGCACGGCTCCGATAATAGCAGTACGGTGCAGCGTAGCCAGCAGCGCGTCCGCAGAGTGTGCCAACGGGCGCGAGATGAGTCGGCTTTCCGGGTTTAGAGGATCTTGCAGCGGGGAGGAGCCCGGTTGAGAGCCCTAGTCGCCAAGTACTACTTCGCGGCGGTGCTGCTCTTGTGCTCCACGCCGCTGTTCACGCCGGCCCACTGCCGAGCCGGGAGGCCCCAGAGCGCGATGAAGCCGGCCGCGGCCGACTCGTCGAAGGTGCTGTTGGGATCGTAGGTGGCGAGCTCCTGGCTATAGAGGGTTTGCGGCGCGGTGCGCCCCGCTACTGTGCTATAGCCCTTGTACAGCTTGAGGCGTACAGTCCCGGTGACCGTCTTCTGGGTCTCGGCGATAAAGGCGTCGAGGGCGGCCTTCAACGGCGTGAACCAGAGGCCGTCGTAGGTGAGCTCAGCGTAGCGCTGCTCGACGGCTGCCTTGAAGCGCAAGACATCCTTAGTGAGGGTCATCGTCTCCAGCTCCCTGTGCGCCTGTAGCATGGTGAGGGCCGCGGGGCACTCGTAGATCTCACGGCTCTTTATCCCCACGAGCCTGTCTTCGATCATGTCTACCCGACCGACCCCGTGCGCCCCAGCTATACGGTTGAGCTCCGCGATGAGCTCCACGAGCGACAGCTCCTCACCGTCCAGGCTCATCGCCAGCCCCTCCTCGAAACCCAAGGTTACGTACCCAGGCTCGTCCGGAGCCTTTTCGGGGGTGGTGGTGAGCTCATAAATATCCTCGGGGGCCTCGTGGTCGGGGTCTTCTAAAGGACCAGCTTCAATGGAACGGCCGAAGAGGTTGGCATCCACACTGTAGGGGGATGACTTGGTCGTCGGCACGGGGACCCCGTGATCTTCGGCGTAGGCCATCTCCTCTGGGCGACTCATGTTCCAGTCGCGTACCGGCGCGATGACCGTCAGGTCCGGGGCGATCGAAGCGGCCGTAACGTCGAAGCGGACTTGATCGTTGCCTTTGCCGGTTGATCCGTGCGCGATGTGAGTAGCCCCCACATCGCGCGCCACCTCGACGAGCTTCTTGGCGATCAAAGGTCGCCCGAGCGCCGTAAAGAGCGGATACTTACCGCCGTAGAGGGCGTTGGCTTTGATCGCAGGGGCCACGTACTTATAGGCGAACTCGGCCCTGGCATCCCTTACGTACGCGTCGGCCGCCCCTATCTTCAGGGCCTTGGCCCTCACGTCTTCGGCAGGCTCTCCTTGGCCCAGATCCAGATACAGGGCATAGGGCTCCGCGCCCTGCTGCTCGAACCACTTCAGACATACTGAGGTGTCGAGTCCTCCCGAGTAGGCGAGCACCACCTTTTTTCCTTCTAACATGCGTCCTCCGTTAACCCTGCGGTTTATTCGACACGGGTGCTTCCGTACGGCGCGGACCCTCGTCCTTGCCATAGGCAGTGAAGCCTACCTTCATAGCCCAGGATGGATACTCCTCCGAATTTACGTTAACGAGCTTTACCAAGCCGTCCCTTTCATACCGCCTGATGACAGCAGGGTTGTTGCAACTGATGCTCAAGCTCAACGCCTCAAAACCCTGTAGCTTTGCTGCCGTCAGTAAGCTCCGTAGCAACGCTGCCCCCACAACAGTCCGAGATTACGGGGATGACAACCTCCGGAGCCAAAGCGCCGTCGTCGCCGTACCCGCGGTTGCCCAGAGGCATCACACGATACCAGGCAATACCTACCCTGCGGTCGTCGAGGTCCGAGGCGATCACGGCGGCGTCTCTCGGTCTCTTCCAGGCTTCAAGGTAGCGTGAAATCGCCGGGTCGGAGAGGGGACGCCGATGGGCAGCCTGACAGAGCATCTCCAAGAAATCGAGATCCTCCGGCTGGCTTGGCCGCACCGAGTAGGATTCGCCGAGGGTCAAGGCTGATTACTCCAGGTTCCCCGCGGGCTTGGTCCTGGCTCGACAGACGTCGGCGATGAGGCTCGCCGCCTCTTCGGCGGCGGCGTTGTACGACGAGACGGCAAAGACCGTGTCCTGGCCAGCGACAGTCCCGACGATCTTCAACCCTTTTATCCTGTCGAGAACGTTGGCGACGGCCCCGGCGGTGCCGTCACGGGTGCGAATGACGATGGTATTCTGCGCCGTGGTGACACCGAGGACGAAGCTCGGCAAAACTTCTATGCCAGCTGCACCGGGATCGTGCGGCAGCGCGAGGTATCGGTGACCAACCTTGAGTACACCGAGCTCGGCAAGGTCCCGGCTCACGGTCGCTTGGGCTACCTCGACCCCGTTCTCCGCGAGCGCTGCAACCAAGTCCTGCTGGGTCCCCAAGACCTGCTCGGAGATGAGCCTCAATATGAGATCCTGCCGCGTCCCCTTGTCTACGTGCGAAAGCGTCGCCCCCATTTTTCCTACTACTTTAAGTGCTCGAGCCCAGCGTCTTCCCGGTAGCCTAGGGCCAGGTTCATATTCTGCACTGCCGCTCCCGCGGCACCCTTGAGCAGATTGTCCAAGGCCGCAAAGAGCAAGAGCTTTTTGCTCCTGCCATCCACCGCTGCCGAAAGCCTCACGCGGTTGGTGTTGGCTACGTACGAGATCTGGGGCGGCTCGGCCCTGGCCTCCACGAACGCCCACCCCTCGTAGTACTCCTCGTACCACCCCAGAACGTCGACGGCCTCTGGGAGGTTCTCTCCCTCCTCTAGGTCCACGACGATCGTCTCCAGCTCACCGCGGGTGATGGGTACGAGATGCGGCACGAAGGTAACCTCGGGGATCTCCCTTATACTCCGCAGAACAGACTCTATCTCCGGCGTATGTCGATGGCGCGGTGCCCCATTCTTTACTCCGTAGGGTGATACGTTCTCGTTGACTGAGACGAAGTGCGTCTTGGGGGTGGGAGCAGCCCCCGCACCACTAACCCCGCTTAGGGCATTGATGACCACCGAGGAGACCTTCAATCGTCCGACCACCGGCGCGAGTGCCAGCACAGCCGCCGTCGGGTAGCAGCCGGGGTTGGCCACGAGCCTACCTTGAGGCGCCCCGAAGACCTCCGGCAGCCCGTAGTGCGCTTCCTCGAGGAGATACGGCACAGGATGTTTCCCGTACCACTCGTTGTACAGCGCCACTTCTTTCAGCCTGAAGTCCGCCGAGAGATCCACGACCAGCTTCGTACCGCCCTCAAGCAGCTCAGCCACCGTCCCAGCGCTCTCCATGTGCGGGTAGGCCACAAACGCCACGTCTAGAGTCGAAGGGTCTATCTCCCCTGCCTCCACGAACCTCTCCCGCATCACCAGCTGCGGGAAAACGTCCCCCACAACCTTTCCCACGTGCTGCCGCGACGAGGCCTTCATAGCTCCAACCTCTGGGTGTGTAGATAAGAGCCGCAAGAGCTCCCCCCCCGTATACCCGCTGCCACCGAACACCGCAACCCTCAAACCCATGAACTGCATTACACCATCCTTTGGATATTTATTCAAGTTTTTGCATAAAATGGTTGACCCCTTCGCGCGTGGGTGCGACAATTAAGCTTGCGATGATGAATAAAAATCCACAAATTGGAATAAAGCGGGTGGCAGAAGGGTTGGCGGCGGGGTTTCTGGCGACTGGGGTAGCGTGCGGCTTGCGGTATGAGGGTAGGCGTGA
>JAFAPF010000490.1 GCA_019247245.1 Rubrobacter sp.
TGCCTTTCGAGGACGGGACCCAGGGAGTTTATGACCTCGCGTACCGCTTGGTGAAACTCGGGCTCACCGGGGTTTCTCTCAATTACCTCCTCGCAGACGTTCTTGAGTTGCTCGTCTATGTCCGTCTTCGCGTTCACCTCAGTCATCTCGTTTCTCCTGCTAGTGAGTGGATTCGCGTGTATGACCATAATACTTCGTAAGGCGAGTCCAAATATCTGGCTTCCTGTAGCACCGGCAGATAGGACTCGGAAGCCAGTGCCAGATTGGTTCCAGAGACCACCTCCAAAAGGTATACAGTCAAAAGGACCACTCCTGCATAAGCTTCTCCCGAAACACGTCGAAGTCGCGGTCGGCCTTGGCGTCTTCAATCTGGGTAACTATCCTTGCTACACGCTCGTCGGTGCGGGCCATCCTTTCGGCGAGGATACGCCCGATCTCGTAAACAACCTTGTAAGCCGCTTCGGAGCCAGCCTCAAGCTTCTTAAGAAGAGCTTCGCGAGGGAGACGCCAAGCTTCGACCGGCCCCCTGGCTGTGACGGTTGCCGTAGCCTGGGGTTCGGTCATAAGACCTATCTCACCGACGACCGTCGGCGCTTCTATGGTGGCCAGGTGTTGCAAGCGGCCAGGAAAAACCTCCTTGTGGACCTCGACCACACCAGAAGTGAGTATGTAGAGATACTTCTCGAGGTCGTCCTCCTTCAAGATGGCCTCCCCGGCTTCGAAGCTTGCGGGCTCGAAGAGCACTTCCAGCTCGGCTTTCTCTTCAAGGGTTAGGTTTTTGAATAGCGGCAACCCTTTAAAGTACGCTTTTTGCACCCTTTCTCCTTCAGACGGTCCATTCGGTCATTAGCTTGTGCCGGAACATCTCGAGGTCGGTCTCGCCGTGGCGTTCGATCTCGCGGGCGGCTTCGACGATCTCCTCATCCAGGCGTGCGAGACGCTCGGCCAGGATATGGGCGACACGGTAGGCCAGCTTGTAGGCGGCAGGACGACCCTCATGAATCATAGCCCGGAACGTCTCTCGCGGTACCTTTACGGCCTCGACCTCGCTCCTGGCCTTTACCGTAGCCGAAGTCTCGCTATCGCTGAGGAGCCCTCGCTCGCCGACGACCGTCCGCCCATTCTTCGCATCTAACACGGCGAGAAGCTTGTCGCCACCGTCCGGAAGGCGTTTGCGGACCTCAACTTGACCCGAGGTCAGGATAAAGAGGCTGCTCGGCTCACTACCCTCCTCGATCAGGATCTGACTCGGCTCGAACGTTGTGAGTTCGGTGGTTTGGAGAAGCTCCGCCCGCTCTTTCTCGGAGAGAAACTCGAAGAACCCGACGTTGTGTGGTTCGTTGCCGTCCACCTTTGGCCCTCCTAATGTATCCCTCGTAGCACGGTAGCTTTGCCGACCCTCCCGATGGCCAAGACGAACGCTGCTATCCTTAGATCGAGGTTCCGGCGCTTGGCAAGCTTTCGGACCTTCCGGTAGGCCTCTGTAATCGTGGCATGGAGCTCTGCATTCGCCTGCTTCTCTTTCCACGAGAATCTTTGCAGGTTCTGCACCCATTCGAAGTAACTCACGACAACACCTCCCACGTTCGCCAGGATATCCGGGACGATAACCACGCCCTTATCCTTGAGGTACTCGTCGGCTCTTGGTGTAACCGGGCTGTTCGCTGCCTCGACAATGTAGGAAGCCTCTACCTCGTGCATGTTCGTCTCGTTCACGACGCTCCCGATCGCCGCTGGGATTAGCACATCCACCGGCAGCGTGAGAATCTCCTCGTTGGTGATGGTGGTGCTATCAGCGTAGCCCTTGATCAGGTTGCCACCCGAGACGTACTTGAGTATTTCTCTCACAGGGAGCCCCTCGGCTTCGTACACGCTACCCGAGACGTCCGAGACAGCGACGATCTTTGCGCCGAGCTCGTCGAGAAAGCGCACCGTATAGGAGCCGACGTTGCCAAGGCCCTGGATCGCGAAGGTGGTCTCCTTAATATCCCTGCCTTCATCCTTTAGAAGCTCCTCGATCACGTACACCACACCCCGCCCTGTGGCGGACTCCCGGCCTTCAGCGCCGTAGAGGTCGATCGGCTTGCCGGTGACCACGGCGGGGCTGTGCCCATGCAGGAGAGAATATTGGTCCATGATCCATGCCATGACCTGAGCATTCGTATTCATGTCGGGCGCCGGGATGTCGGTATGCGGTCCAATGAACTCGTGGATCCGGTTCACGAACTGCCGTGTGAGCCGCTCGAGTTCATCTCTCGATAGCTCCCGGACATCCACAGAGATGCCACCCTTGGCCCCGCCGTAGGGTAGCCTCGCGAGCGCTGTCTTCCACGTCATCAAGGAAGCTAGCGACTGAACCTCGTCCAGATCCACCTCCGCCGCGTAGCGCAGTCCACCCTTGAACGGTCCTCGAGCGTTGTTATGCTGTACCCTGTAACCCTCGAAGACTCGTATGCGTCCGTCGTCCATCTCCAGGGGTATCTTGACGGAGACTGAGCGATCAGGGGTAACGAGTAGATCCTCGATATTGCGCCCGACGTCCATCACGTCTATCGCGCGCCCAAAGAAGTAATTGGTATCCTCAAAGCTCAAGCCATCACCCCAGCAGCGTCGAAACCTTAGTCGATTATATGCCCGCGTTTGGCACTGCGAAACGAACACTATGCTTTAATTTCCTTCCATACACAAGAGAGAGGTGGACTTGCCGTACGAATTCGCCCGCTACCTCAAGATACGGGCTGCTTACGGGGCTACGTGGTCACCTGATGGCCGCCGTATCGCCTTCTTGACAGACATCACCGGCGTCCCCCAGGTGTGGGAGGTCCTCGCCAAGGGCGGCTGGCCGGAACAGCTCACCTTTCACGACGAGAGAGTCTCGGGTGTTAGCTACTCCCCGAAAGAGAACAGGCTAATCTTCAGCATGGACGTAGGCGGCAACGAGCGGTCCCAGCTCCTTTTGCTGGAGAACAGGGAAGAGCGAGACCTGACTCGAGCGCCGGATGCTATTCACTACTTCGGTGGCTTCGCGCCGGACGGAGAGCGCATCGCCTATGCCGCAACACGCCGCAACAGAACCGACTTCGATGTGTTCGTGCAGGATTTCGCCGGGGAGCCTGAGATGGTGTGGCAGACCGCCGGCTACCACACGATAGCTGATTGGGGGCCTGATGGATCGTTCCTCATCGTCTCTCGCCACTACTCAAACCTGAACAATGACCTCTATAAGCTCGACCTCATCAATGGTGAAACAACGCTCCTTAGTCCGCATCAAGGGGATGCACGCTTCTCTGGGGCGCGAGTGACGCCGAACGGCAAAAGCGTCTTTCTGGCAACGGATCGGGACGGGAACTTCATGCGTCTGGGATGTCTGAACCCCTCAACGCTAAAGATCGAGTATCTCACGCCTGACGACTGGGACGTCGAAGAGGTCGAACTCTCCGAAAACGGTCGCTGGCTCCTCGCGAGCCGCAACGTCGAGGGTTACTCTGACTTTATGCTTTTCAACAGCCGGGGTCGGCGGGTCCCTGGGCCCGAGATGCCGGAGGGCATAATCGGCGGCTTTTCTTTCTCCCCGGACGAAAACAGGCTCGCCTTTACGCTGACTGGCCCGGATCGCAACCCCGACGTGTGGATCGTAGACCTGCCTGATGGTGAGCCTTATCGTCTCACACGCTCCTCGACGGCCGGCATACCGCGGCATATCTTCCGTCGTCCCAAGGTCGTTCGGTACCCGTCCTTCGATGAGCTTGAGATCCCCGCTCTCTTCTACGAACCCGATACGGAGGATGCCCCTGTGGTGGTGAACGTCCACGGCGGTCCAGAGTCGCAGTCACGCCCCCTTTTCGCTCCCGTGACTCAGTACTTGCTGCACCGGGGCTACGCTGTATTTGCCCCGAATGTGCGTGGCTCGACGGGCTACGGCAAGGCGTATACACACCTCGACGACGTGTATCTCCGCATGGATTCGGTGAAGGACCTCGCTCGTGCGGCCTATTGGTTGCGCGAGCGGGGGCACCAGATGATCGCCGTGATGGGGGGCTCCTACGGTGGTTTCATGGTGCTCGCCGCCCTTACCGAGTACCCGGAGCTGTGGACCGCCGGGGTAGATATCGTTGGGATCGCTAACATGGTGACCTTCCTTGAGAACACCGGAAGCTACCGACGGGCTCTGCGTGAGCCGGAGTACGGCTCGTTGGAGCGTGACCGCGAGTTCCTCGAGGCCATAAGCCCGATTTATAAAGCCGAGAAGATAAGGGCTCCGCTCATGGTCATCCACGGGAGGAATGACCCGCGGGTGCCAGTCGGGGAAGCAGAGCAGATCGTGGAGAAGGTACGAAAGAATGGCGGCTCGGTTGAGCACCTCCTATATGAGGATGAGGGACACGGGCTCGCTAAGCTGAAGAATCGCCTCGATGCCTACCCGAAGATTGTGGCCTTCCTGGATGAGCACCTCGTCCGCACCAGCGTCTGACCCCCTTGGCCGCTGTTTCCATCACTAGAGACCATCTGGTACCGGTATTGTGCGCGTCTGGCATCGCCGACGTTGGAAATCCCTCCCGGCTCGCATTGACTGTCTTGGAGCAGCATCACCTCCTACGCATAAAAGTTTGTTAAGCTGAACAGGGCTTCGCACCGCCTCTGGTAGGGGCACTTCGTATTCGTAGCCCATAGGGGGGGTATTTTGGCAGTGGAGTTACGAGGCCCGGATGCTTCGACGAGTAGTGTCGGAGAGAGGAGAGAGCGAGGACTAGCCACAAGGCAGAGCCCGCGCAGCTGGATCCTGCACGGGCTCTTGCTTCTGCTGGGCCTTATAGGGACAGGGTTCGTCTTGACCCTTGGCGGGGACCTGCCGACAGTGCAGTACTCTTTTGGGCCCGTGGCAGAGCGGCCGCTCCTGCCAAAAGTGGCATCAGAATTTGATACAGATACGTTACGGGACCAGCTTGAGGAGATAGCCAAAGGACATGAGGGTACCTATGGGGTCTCGGTGCTGGAGCCCATCTCCGGCACGAGGGTCTCGCTGCGGGGCGACGAAGGATTTATGTCGGCCAGCATCGGCAAGCTACCCGTGCTCGCAACGCTCTACCAGAGTGCGGCGCGCGGACAGCTGGACCTCGAGGAGCAGATCTCCGTCGTTCCCGAGGATATTCAGGATTACGGCAACGGGGAGAATCTTACCTCCTTCCCAGCAGATTACTCCCTTAGCCTACGCCAGTGCGCCTACAACCTCGTTAACCACAGCGACAATATCGCGTGGGCGATGCTCAACCGCCGCCTCGGAGAGGATAGGATAAGGGCCGAGCTCGAAGGGATGGGTATCAAGAATTCCCAGTACTCTGACCATCTATCTGGATACTTCACTACCCCAGACGAGGTGCTGGTCCTGCTTGAAAAGATCTCCGATCCTAAGTTCACCAGCGAAAAGCTCTCATCTGAGATGCTCGATGCCATGACGCAGACCGACTTTGAGGACCGTATCCCGGAGAAGCTGCCCGCCGATGTGCGCGTTGCTCACAAAACGGGCTCTTACAGCGACAACTTTGGTGATGCTGGGGTTGTGTTCTATAGGGATAGCCAGGGGGTCGAGAAGCACTACTACCTGGCGGCACTGGCCAGAGGCACGAGCGAGTATGATGCACGTGATGCTATCCAACAGATGTCTCTTGCTGTCTATGAAGCCCTGAGGGGTGTAAGGGTAGACCCTGAGTGGAGGCGTGGGACGGCCGATCGCTTCGAGAACGTTGTCGATGGACCGTTGGCCACCCAGCAGCCGGCCCCGGCACAGAAGGCTCAGAGGCCCGAAGAGACCACGAAGCCTAGCCTCAACGAGAGCCAACCATTGCCGAAGGGCCAGTCCTTATTGCAGAGTCAGCCGCTACCGGAAGGTCAACAGAACGTTGTACCCAGCGTGACGTACCAACCCACGCTGCCCGTCGAGATGGTCACGTGGGAGCCAGTAGATTACGAATCGTTCACGCCCGTCTTCCCGGATGAGATCATCTACGAGGATGAGGGAGCGGTGGAGGAAGAAGAGTACTAGACGCTATCTACTCCACAGCCCGGATGCCCTCGGTCTCCTTCTCAAACTCATTCGCGAGGACACTGGCAGCCCCTATAACTGGGCTTAAAGTGGGACCAAACGGCGGGGCGTAGGCAAGGTCTAGGTTGACGAGGTCAGGATAGGAGAGCTTACCCCAGATAGCTGTCGCACAGATGTCCACGTACTTGTCCACGTTCCCCCCGACGGCCTCCGCGCCCAGGAGGCGACCCGTTGCCCGGTCGGCCGTTAGCTTGATTAACGTCGACTTGGCCCCCGGTAAGTAGCCGGCCTTGCTCTTAGACTCAACAGCGGCCGTCACGACCTCAAAGCCTGCCTCTTCGGCCTCTTCCTCTGATAGTCCTGTCTTTGCCACCCCAAGATCGAAGACCCTAAATACGCCGGTGTTCAGAATGCCGGGGAACTCGAGTATATCCTTGCCCTGGCCTGCATTGGTGCCCGCGACCCTGCCCATCTGGTTCGCCGTGTCTCCCAAGGGCTCCCAGCCGGGCTCACCCGAGACTAAGTGCACCGACTCGACGCAGTCCCCGGCGGCCCACACCTCGTGTAGGCTTGTCTTGAGGTGCTTGTCCACTTGGATCGCGCCGGAAGGTCCGATCTCCGCCCCCGCCTCCTCGGCGAGCGTTACCTCGGGCTTTGCGCCGACCGCTACGATCACGAGCTCCGTTTCTAC
>JAFAPF010000505.1 GCA_019247245.1 Rubrobacter sp.
AGCGTGCTCGTCCACTGTGAAGCGCGGGTGGTGCGGATAGGTTATCCCCTTCTCCTCATTGCCCGCGCCGACGTGGGGGAAAGATCCCGGCGACGCCTGCTGACAGGCAGAGAAGTCCTCTCCAGCCATGAGCTGACGCGACGTATTATTTCGATCGACGCTTACTGGAAACCTCCCACACGGTCTCTTCGCTCGCGCGTCACCTCCTCGCCATTGACCGCAGGCTAGTAGCCGCGCTGATACTCGAACTCGTAGAAGGCATCGTGAGCCTCAGCGATCCCCTTGACGATCCGCCCCATGGTCTCACACACCCCCTTTCCCCCGAGCAAGGCCGTATTTTATACCTTGTACTATAAGTCACCCATGAGAGAGTCACCCATGAGAGCAGGGCAATTCTGCCGAGTGCTCAGACTCCATGTGCCAGTTTGAGCAGCGTGCTAAGCAGCGTGCTATAGAGGATATCGGCTCCGATAGCACAGTCCTCTTTTGCACTGTATTCGTTGGGGTTGTGACTGAGGCCATGCTTAGAGCGGACGAAGATCATACCTATGTATGGGGCAGAGTTCCGCAAGCTGCATCCCGTCATACCCAGCTCCACTCACGAGCTCGAAGAGCTCGAGATCGAACTCTTCACAGGACTCTCTGGCAGCGGCACGCACGGCCTCCGAGCAAGGTACAGGAGCGAGCCGCTGGAGAACCTCAACGTCGAGCTTCACCTTACGCTCCTCGCAGATTCGGTACGCTTTATCCCAGATACGCTCCTCTGCAGCGACCCGTACAGCCTCGCCTATGTCACGCAGGTTTAGAGAAAGCTCAACATAGCTGGGGATGATGTTGATACCCCCTGGCTCCAACTCCAGTTTACCGACGATCCCCACTATGGTACCGCTCAGGGTTGCGTCTTCTTCGATCATGTATATCAGGGCGGCTGCGGCGAGGGCGTCCCGACGGAGGTTCATCGGGGTCGTGCCCGCGTGGCTGGCCTCACGCTCAACGGTAAACCGGAGCCATACGGGACCAGCGATACCCGTCACCACGCCGACAGGCAGGCCCACACTCTCGAGTACCTTGCCTTGCTCGATATGCAAATCGATATACGACTTTACGGAGTCCTTGAGTCGGGCGGATTCCCCAAATGTTCCTGGGGTCGGGCCCATTCTGCCGCATGGCATCAGCTATTGAGGCCCCGTGTTTATCCTCGCGCTGCAGGTCGTTCGGGCCGAGGCGCCCAGCGATGGCCCTTCTATCTATCATGCCGAAGCTGAAACGCGCCCCTTCCTCGTCCGTGAAAGCCACAACCTCGGCCAGGTACTCGGTCTTCACCCACTACTCATGCATGGTCTGAAGGGCTTCGATCCCGGCCAATAATCTCAAGGGACCATCGAAATTTCCGCCATTGTGCACGGAATCCATGTGTGAGCCGACAAGAACCGTGGGGGCTTCCGGGTCGCGTCCTTCACGGCATCCGAATAGGTTCCCCACGGCATCCTCACGTTTCGAAAGTCCTGCTCTCATATAGGAAGCGAGCCGTTCTCTGGTGGCGCGCTCTTCTTTCGTAAAAGACAGTCGGGTCACGCTGCTCCCTTCCCGCTTGCCTATCTCTCGGAGCTCGAAGAGCCGGCCCCATAGACGATCCCTATCGATCATTGTTCTTCTCCCTTCGGATGCGGCTCGTAGTTTAACCGGGTGCTCTACCTCACACAAAAGAACAAGCAATTACTCCTTGTGGAGGCATGCACTTTTAATCGTCACGAAAAGCTAGGATTTGGCTTAGATATTAGAGAGGACCTGCCAAGTCTGTTTTAAGCTAGGTAGTAGCTTCTTTCTTCTCGAAATCGTCTCGGGTTGCTTTTGAGCTGCTGTTGGCTTTCCCTCTCTTCTACGGCCACAAAATGCTTCTCCTCAGAAGTCTCTTTAAATAGCCCGCCGTAGGTCGAGACGGTCGGTGAGGTTAGTTATACCGACTATGAGAAGACCATGGCAAGCAGCAAACGTGCTATGAGTAGTGCGGTACCCACGAAGTACTTCCTGGCTTAACAGCTTTCGCCCGTAGTGACGGTCGACGGTTAACGCCTCTTTTTAAGCGTCTACCAGTAAACCTCTTTCACTAGACTCGTACGCATGCAAATGCCTCAGCTGGTCTCGGGCAGCGAGTACCTCTTGGACAACAAATACACCCTACCCCTCCCCTTGTGCAGGTGCTGTCTCCAGCTGTACAACAGGCTTGGTCGATCAAGACACCGCTACCAACGACCTGGCAGCATTGCCCAGCACAGCTCTCGCAAAACGGGTTTGTGCACTGCCCATCAACGCAGATTTCAGTGACGCCGTTACAGCATGTACTGCCACACGCGATAGACCCCGCTGCACATACGCACTGCCCGCCCACGCAAACTTTACCGGGTTCGCAGCATATGCCAGCACAACACTCTTCATCGGGACCACAGCATGTAGTACCGGCACAGCACTCTTCGGTTATGTCACAGCATGTATTGCCACAGGGCTCAAGGTCTTCCGGACAACTTACTGACTGGGCGGAGGCCCATCTAGAAACCCAGGAGGTCAGCGTAGTACCTAAGATGGCTGCGCCGACCAACTTTATCGCCTGCCTCCGAGTAACGGTACCGTTAGCTAGCCCTTTAGCAAGCTCATCGAAGGAGTGTTCCCCTGTCGTATCCTGTGGGGTAGAAACGTCTGTAATATAGTTATCTTCCGGCATCGACCCCCCCTAGTCCTACTAGATATCGTCGGTCGCGCAACTATAGCCCCAACTTATGGATAACGCAACCTTTGAACCAAAGAGCTTGCCGCGAAGGGAAGGCTCTTGTCGCTAAGAGGCTATCTTGTACCTGTCTATCTGGTATACCTAGGTCGCCAGGAAAGGAGGAAGCCAATGATAGGCGATATAGCGCGGAGCGAGTTGCGGGCTAGTCGCGGAGCTCGAGCATGATTATTCGCGGCATCGAAGAGCAAGATCTGCGAGCGGCCCTCGAAGTAGCCAACTACGCGTATCGGGGTAACCTGCATTTTAGGGAGGGGCCTGAGCCCTTAACCCTGAACCGGCAAAGCTGGAGATTGCATTTGGGTGTCGAGCACCTCGATGGCCTGGGACACCGGCGTCAGTCTCGGTGGGTCCAGAAGGAGAGAGTCATCCGTTCGGCGTGCTATCATGCTTACAGAGACTTTCTGTATGCCGTCTTCGAGCGCGCCCCTCGCGCGCGAGTGGTTACGTCGCTCGCCGTCTACGAAGGGCCGGCGCACTTCGAGGCGACGCACCGGCGCATCAGCAGGCTGAACGTGGGCTCGTTTTTTGAGCCGGTGCGTATGGAAGATTGCTGTGACTGCCCAAAGGGTTTGCGAAACGAGGAGACGGTACCCGAGCTGTACCTGGGCGCAGAGTATACCCTCGAGCCGGACCGAAAGATTTACTGGGGGCTGAACACAGACGAGAGGAAGGGGTAATGAAAATAGAGTGCCTGCTCGTCTCCGAGATCGCACGAAGCACCGAGGAAGCCTCGCAGTCGTTTGTAGTAAAGACAGCTCTTCTACTCCCGTATGTCTTCCTCAGGTTCCTCAAGCTGGCGCTGGGACGCCGAAAATTAGAGGGACCCGTACTCGCTACCCCAAATTCTAGGCTGATCACAAG
>JAFAPF010000537.1 GCA_019247245.1 Rubrobacter sp.
GAACAGAAGGCTCAAAGTTTGAAAGAGGACCATCGGTGTCTTCGGTTCAGGCCCAGAGGCAGCAGGGTAGCCATAGGCATAAAAGCCCAGGAAAGTAAGAGCTGCGAAGGATCCTGTCATGTGCGAGCGGAACACGCTCTTTCCAAGCAGGTAAACCACCATAACCGTAAGGCATCCGGTGGCAAAGAAAACCAAGCGCACAGTGAGGATATCGTCCCAGTTCAAGAGCTCAGACAACATTACCCCAAGCCCAGCAATCATAGGAGAAAGGGGGCCCTTGTGGTCGAAGATTCCCACATAAGGTGGGATCCCCTCGGCTACCCTCTGGCCGCTGTAGAGGTAGATCGAGTAGTCACGAAGCAGTACTCCATCAAAGCCGTACATCCCGTACACCAAAGCAGCTAAGACCAGGACAAAAAGGGGAAGAGCCGATCTGCCTGCCAACATAAAGTTGCGCTTTTGCACAGAGCTCTTGATGTGACCTCCCTTAGAAGCTCACCGAAACGCTAGCTATAACAAATTTGTTAGCTTAACGCACTCTCGGCCTGTATGGTAGCCCGCGTCTTCCTTTTCGACGAGCCCTGCCGACCGGCCTGCTCGGAAATAACCAGTAAGAGAGCGGTCACGACGAAGTTGCTGACCACCGCGCTCCCCCCATAGGAGACGAAAGGTAAGCCGAGGCCAGAGAGCGGGATGGCCTTCGTCACCCCTCCCACGATGATGATGGTCTGAAGAGCAAGCCCCGCGCTGAGACCCCCGGCCAAAAGCTTCGAAGCAGGATCATGCGCAAGGATAGCTATCTTCGTGCCGCGGTAGACGAAGACGAGGAAGGCCAAAAGGACGGCAGTGCCTCCAAGCAGCCCTAGTTCACTCGCGATGGCGGTAAAAATGAAGTCATTATGGACCTCAGGGATGGTCTGGGAGAAGCCCTGCCCGAGCCCCGTACCTGTAAAGCCTCCGTCGGCGATATTGAAGAGGCTTTGGGTGATCTGATACCCGTTCCCATAGGGGTCTGACCAGGGATCCAACCAACCCTGCATTCGCTTCTGCACGTGCGAGAAGATCAGGTATAGGACAGGGAAACCCGCCAGGAAGAGCAGGCTACCGAAGAGCACGTACGTGATCCTTCCGGTGGCCTCATACAACATCGAGAGCGAGATGGCGATGAAGAGCAGGCCGATCCCGACGTCCTTCTCCAAAACAAGGAGCCCGATCGAGGCCACCCACACCAACGCTACTGGCCCAAAGTATTTAATCCTCGGGATCTGGAACCCTAGAAAGCTGCGACTTGTGGCCATCAGTAGCTCCCGCTTATCGGCGAGGTACCCCGCAAAAAAGATTATTAACGCCACCCGGGCGAACTCCGAGGGCTGGAAGCTGATCGGGACGACCCGGAGCCAGAGCTTAGCCCCGTTGATTTCGTAGCCAAAGAGGACGGTCGAAGCTATTAACCCGATCCCCACCAACCCGATCCCCACCAGCGCGAGGAGATACTTATAGTACATAAGGCGCTGATAATCGCGGGAGACCAAGATCTTAAAAGAAGCGCGCCACTCCCCACGAGAATCCAGAGTACTTGGGCGGTCGGCAGGTTATCCACACCCTTCATGCTGTAGGTGAGGCGGTAGATCATGACGAGTCCTAAACCGGTAAGCAACGCCACGATCGGGAGGAGGATGGCATCGGAGTGCGGCAGCAAGAGCCGCACCCCGACGTAGAGCGCGAACATCGCTCCAGCATAGGCCCCAGCGTATATCATGGGCGGTGCGGTGCCCCTCTGAACGTAGATTACGGTCGCGAACCCAAACGCTATCGCCAGAAGAGCTACGACCATAAGTACTGTCGCACGCTGGATTATGGCTTCTTCCCTTTCCTTACAGCGTCATGCCTCATGTTGGTCGGTTTCGACAAAGCGTATAAACCTGCCAGCCAGGAGGGTGAGAGGAAACCACCACTGGCTTCGAAATGGTCGCCGGGGACGATTAAAACGATGTGCAGGCCGTGTAGATCGCCCCCGGCGGAGGAAATTTCGCTTATGTTACCTGCGCCGTAAAATGGCGTACGTTAAGATGCCAGAGCCCAGCAACAGCCCAGCAGCAGCAGGCAAAACCACTGCAGGACCACCAACCGCTCCACCACCGCTCTTGGGCAGCGGTGCCATGGTGGTCTGCTCTATGGTTTCTTGCTTTATCATGGTCCCCTGCGCGAACACGCTGGGTACCATGATCAGCATGCCCACCAGAGCAGCCGCAAGCAAATAGACTAGCCTTTTCACGAGCGTTATTCCTCCTCTTACTTTCTGTCTTCCTACACATCCTTCTACAAAGCTGCGACCACGATAATAGAGTTTTCTAAGAAATTTCTAAGAACCTCTGCACATCTGAGGGAATTTTAGAAACGTCTAGCACCTATGAACAACGACCGAGCAATATAGCGTTTATCCAATATTGGCTCTAACGTCAGATGTAGAGATATGGCTCTACTAGATGTAGAGATATGGCTCTACTAATTTATAATAGAATGCTCACAGCACCCATACGAAAGAATGCTCACAACACCCATACGAAAACGCAGGCCATTGACGCTGTCCTACCGGCTATCAGCCCAATAATTACGAAAAACCTCTACAGGGCAGACACAGAGAATGGTATCGCGAATAGCCCCTCACAGCGTCGCGGCGAATCGTAGCTGCGGTACTGGCCCCTAGTGCTGTGCGAGAGGTGGATATACTACAAGGAAGCGCCGTAGCAGAATGCATCGGCCGAACGCAGCAAAGGGGTTCCCCAGGAGGCTGCTCAGTGAAAAAGACCCCAACCGAAGAAATAGAGGCGGCCCTTCAAGAGGCGGACCTTCACCACCGCATACCACGGTGGCCGGCCATCGTGGCGCTGTTCGTGATCGTAGTCGCCTACTTGGTACTATCCGAAAGCCTCAAAGTTGTCTCGCGTGAGGTGATATTAGGGGTATTAGGGGTGGTGGTGGCTGGCACCGCGCTGACACTACTGGCGCGGTTGCGAGGGCGGCATCTACTGGTTAGATCTCTAGCGATCGGTTTGATCGCAGCTGTAACTTTAGCGGAGGCAACCAGCATACTCTTACTCGTAGCCCTCTTGCCGCGCGGTGAAGCGGTGCTCGCCCCAGCCTTGTTACGCGACGCGGCGATCATCTGGGGGATCAACGTGGTCACGTTCGCCTTATGGTATTGGGAGATAGACGGCGGAGGCTCGATAATGCGGCGACTAAGGCCCTACCAAAGAAGGACTTTCTGTTCCCCCAGCAAGCAGCACGCAAGGAAGAAAACGAGGGTCCATCGACTTCTTCTTGGACTCCGAACTTTATTGATTATCTCTTCTTGGCCTTCAACCACTCGACGGCCTTTTCGCCCACGGACACGGCGGTCCTGAGTAGGCGGGCGAGGGTGTTAGTCATGATCCAGGCGACTCTGCCACTAATGGCGATAGCCGTGCTTGCCGCTAAGGCCATAAACACGCTCTGAGGAGATGGAGCAGAGACAAGAAAAGTAATAAAAGTCTTATGGTAGGAGCGAGTTAACTCCCTGCGCAGAGCGTAGCAGGAGAGCAGCTTTACAGACTCCCTGACTGGCGTATCATGCCCCCGTCTATGAAGAAAGTGCTCCCGGTAACATAGGCGGAGGCGTCAGAGGCAAGGTATACGGCCAAAGCCGCTATCTCCTCGGGTTTACCCATTCGCCCCAGCGGTATCTCCGAGAGCAGCTTCTCCATTTGGTCGGAGCGCCCTTCCAGCGGCGCATCCATGGGCGTTTCAACGGCGCCAGGAGCGATATTGTTGACGGTGATGCTATAAGGGGCCAGCTCGACAGCTATCGTGCGCATCAGCATGCGCAGGCCCCCCTTAGCAGCGCAGTATGGGGAGTTTGTGGGCATAGGCAGGTCTTCATGCACGGACGACATGTTGATGATGCGCCCGGACCCACCCTGGGACACCATCTGGTTTGCCGCTTCTTGGCAGCCTAACCACGGGGCCGTCAAGTTCACGGTGAGAACCTTGCTCCATACCTCAAGCGGGGTTGAGAGGAATGGCATCTTGTATTCGACGCCCGCATTGTTCACCATGATGTCGAGACGGCCAAACTCTTGGACGGAATGCTGCACCAAAGCTCGCGTGTCTTCTAATTTGGCGACGTTTGCCCGGACGGCCACGGCCCTGCCGCCGGCCCTTTCGATCTTTTCTACCACCGCCCGTGCTGCCTCCGGATGGCTTAGATAGTCCACCACAACCGCCGCACCTTCCCCGGCAAAGGCTAGCGCTATCGCCTTGCCGATACCCAAAGATGCCCCTGTGACAACAGCTACTTTGTTCTCAAGCTGGATATTCCGCCTCCTACACAGTTTTCTCAAGCAATATATCGAGGAGTAGAGCCGCAGTCCAGGAGAAGAAATCGGAGCCATGTCCCATGCCGGTTAGCGGGTCATAGTACTCACAAAACCCCCCCTCCTGGCACAGGCTAACGATGCTCTGTCGCAGGCGTTCGGCGTGCTCATCAAAGCCGTACCGCTTTAGGCCGTGCATTAAGAACCAGTTTATATTGATCCACACGGGCCCCCGCCAGTACTGAACTGGTGAGAACCCAAACCCATAGCGATCGTAGCTGGGCACAGGGTAATAAGAATCCTTTGCTCCTAGGCCGAACCCGTCATTTTCTAGGCTATCCACCATGCGTTGAACTCGATCCTTGCCCGGAATACCCGCAAAGAGAGGAGCGAAACTGGGTGCCACGTAGGCGCAGATCTGACGACCAGCAACCAGATCGAAGTCTAAGTAGGTGCCGTGCTCCTCGTTCCAGAGCTTTTGGTCTATAGCACTAGCGGTTTTCTGTGCCCGTCCTTCAAAGGTGGAAGGGTCTTCCCCAAGAATACGGGCGATCTCTGCTAGGTCATGGTCTGCCTGACACAGCAGAGAGTTAAACAGCACATCCTGTACCAGAAAGGGACAATCCTTGCGAATCCGGTCCTCATCGTAGTCATGCTCGGCAAAGAGCTGAACAAGGTATGCGAACCTGTCGTACTCGCTGCTCACCGGACGGTCCTGGGTCGCCACAAGCTGCGTATCGACCCGATGATAGGTTGGGATCTGCTCCTTACGGAGCTTGAGGCGCTGCATGATCTCATCCCATATGGGGGAGTTGTCCATACCCGACTCCCACGGGTGACGAATATAGACGAGTCCTCCGCTCCAAGGATCTCGCTCCCTGTAGAGATAATCATGCCAGGCCACAAGGCGCGGGAAGGCATGGCCGAGGAACTCCTGTGCGTCCGCGGCGTCCTTTGCGTGCTGGTAGATTCGCAATGTGGCGGTGGCATGCACGGGCGGCTGGACCACACCGGATGTTTTGCGACCCGGCGGGGAGTTGGGACTGCGCTCGGCATGCCAGAAGCTGATCCCTGGGAAGTACTCGCTGAAGTGGGGGTTGAACACAATCTGAGGCAACAAGCCATTTTTCCACTGGCTCTCGAAGAGGTGGTTCAATTCTTTGATAGCTCGGCGCTGGGTGTAGTGGGCGTAACCGATGGCGATCAGGGCGGAGTCCCAAGACCATTGGTGCGGGTAGAGCCTGGGTCCTGGCCTGGTGTACTTGCCGGTCCAGTTGAAGTCGAGGACCTGCTTGGCCTGCCAGATGAGGTTCGCATTGTACTGTGTCATTAATTTTGTCTCCTCGTCAGCTAGTCATATCACTGATCCTGGTACTTGTAGCACGCCTCAAGAGGTGTCGTGAGGTCTTTCTAAGCCTGCGACTCCCCGATCAGGTCTAGCCGATCTGCATTGCACTAGCTGACACCAACCCAGGCAGCACCGACGAATAAATTCACAACTGGTCGAGCACGATCTACGCTTTACCTCAAGCCGGATGAGTCCCATCCAATGACCCTCAGGTGCGAGCTTTCACGCAGCAACACGAGTAAATGTCCTGAAATTGTCCTGAAATGTTGAGAAAACTGCCTCAAAATGTTGAGAAAACTGCCTCAGAGTTAGTATGTCTATTTGCAAGGACTTTGCGAACTCTAGAAACCCTAGCAAACCATCGTACCGACTTCACGCGCGAGGTCGCTATTCGATCCCAGCATCGCTCACTCTTAGCTCTCCCGATCTTCACACCTCGCCTCTACTAAGGGCTATCTAACAGATGCCTTTACGCTACGTGCTATGCTATTTTTGAGAAGAGCCCGCCAAATGCGGGCCCTTCATGCTTCCACAACGTTGCTGCTATTGTCCCGGAGGTCGCCGACAGTTCGGGGCGTCGAGAAGCCCTAAACTGTATCCTCGCGCTGCATACGCCGCCACACCCTTATACGCGTGTCTTCTTCTCGCGTACCTTCGCCTGTCCGATCCAAGGGCACATTATCGATCTCATCGCGGGGTCCTAGGGGTTCTGTAGGGGTCCGCTGATCGCCTGTGCGTATATCTCGCTCAAGATCTCGATCTGTAACCCCTACACCTTCCGGTATGTCGGTACCCACGGGCCCGACACCACTCGTCGTGGGACCGACATCGACGGGCTCCGCTATGCCGGGCTCCCGCTCAGGCGCCTCGAACCGCTCGTCGGCGCCACCTATCTCAGGACCACCAATGCTCGTTTCCCGTTGGCCCCCAGCGAGGTCTGTTTCACCCGGTTCGCTGATAGGATGAGCCTCTACAGGTTCGTCGAAGCCACGTCCGGTGATCCTCTCTTCGCCTGACTCGCCACCCGTCGGGGCGGAAGTTCCGAGATCCCTACGAGCGCCCGCGTCAAGTTCTGATGGCTCTCGCATCGGGATTGCGACACCAGCATCCGTCGCGCCAGTGACCCCCCCGAGATCCTCGCGGTCCTGGTACGTCTCGCGTCCCACCAGGTCGCGATCCTCTATACCCCCACGGGGGGTAGCTCCAGTGGCGCCGCTTAGGGCACCCCCTGCGTCAACTGTGGCCCCGACGTAGCTACCGTACGTGCCGCGCCCCGGGGAGAGTTCCCGACCTTCAAGTTCGAAGTGGTCACGAATCCTGGCCTCAAACTCGAGATCGATGTCGTCATCATCGCTGTAGTGCGGAGCATCCTTGATGTGATCCTTGGACGCCGCAACCTCTATTCTGCGCTCCTGCTCGTTGACGCGTGCGATCTCCATCGGGATCGCAGTCGACCCTGAAAGCCCGAAGAGGCCCATCTTGACGCCGATATACTCCTCGCGATCGGTCTCGTCAATGAAAAGATCATCGACCTTACCTACCTGCTCGCCCGCATTGTCATAGACCTCGTAGCCCTCGTACCTTTCCTCGAGTTCCCTTAAATGGTCGTCTCTATGCACTATGCACTTCTCCTTATAACGCTTGCAATCGTGATAAAGGGATACCCGGCCACCATAGAATAGAAACATACGCCCTGGGCCTTAAACCCTCCTTTGAAACGAGCGTGACCTCATCTGCGAACAAGAAGCCTTTCTGGCTTATGGTTCTCTATCATAGAAGACTTGGGAAGAAAGCTCTACATGAAACTATACGCTTAGTACCATAGTATACGCTTAGTATCATAGCGGGTGCGCTTGACTCTAGAAGCCGCCTGGAATTTGACCGTAATACGACCGCAACTGGGTATCTATCTCTTCGTATCTTCCTATGTTTCTGAGCGAGACTGACTACGAACAGAAAAGGTCGCTAATTCGATCTCAGAATCATCTACTCATTAAGAGTAGTATTTTGCAGTCTAAACGCAGGCACGCAGAGAATGACCGGGATCTCCACGGACCCTGTTGCGCCAGTAGTACAACGATGCTCCGTTGGAGACGAGCAATTACTGTTGCCAGGAATGTTCTGTCGTAGTAGCCCCAAGCTAAGGCCGATCCTTCTTCCGGCTTTTGCCGTTCTCCGGGCTTGGGGGCCGGCGCCGCGCTGGCGCACGACCCGGTGGCTGGGTGGGGGCCTTACGGACAGGCGGTTTCGGGATAGAGCGCATCACCGGCTCGTCGGGCATGAGGGTGACGGGTTCACCGTGGTGAGTAATGTCGAGCGCGGCGCCCTGGAGCAGGGCGTACTGGGCCTGCTGGTGGTCTACCGCTACCTGGATCCGGCGTCCTCGGAAGCTCAGACGGAAGGTTAGGCGGGACAGCCACTGCGGGAGCTCAGGGGCAAAGCCGAGCGAGCCGCCGTGGTCGCGCATGCCGCCGAACCCGGACACCGCGGCGATCCAAGCACCAGCTAGCGAGGCCAGGTGAACACCGTCGCGGGTGTTGTGATGGAGGTCGTCGAGATCCAGTAGGGCAGCTTCGCCAAAGTAGTCGTACGCCAGCTCAAGGTGGCCGACCTCGGCCGCGACTACCGCCTGGACGAACGCTGACAGCGAGGAGTCGCGTACCGTCAGCGCCTCGTAATATTCGAAGTCGCGCGCTTTGGCCTCTGGCGAAAATACGTCTCCCCTCAGAAGCAGCGCCAGGACCAGGTCGGCCTGTTTGACGACCTGCTTGCGGTAGAGGTCGAAGTAAGGGAAATGCAGCAGCAGCGGGTACTGCTCGGGGCCCGTGCGCGCGAAGTCCCAGACCGCGTGGTCAGTGAACCCCTCGGCCTGGGGATGCACCTCGAGCGCCTCGTCGTAGGGGACGATCATGCACCTTGCCGCGTCCTGCCAACCGGCCGTCTCCTCAGGGCCGATCCCGAGCTTCTGAGCGCGGTCCGGGTGGCGTGCGACAACCTCGACCGCCGCCTGCAGATTCTTCTGCGCCATCAGGTTGGTGTAGACGTTGTTGTCGGCGATGGCGCTGTACTCGTCCGGGCCGGTGACGCCGTCGATACGGAAGCGGCCACGGGCGTCGTAGTGGCCTAGCGAACGCCAAAGCCGCGCGGTCTCGGCTAGCAGCTCCAGGCCGGCTTCACGTTCGAAGGCGTCGTCACCGGTAGCGGACCGGTAGCGGACGACCGCGTCGGCGATGTCGGCGTTGATGTGGAAGGCGGCAGTGCCGGCCGGCCAGTACCCCGAGGACTCCTGGCCGCTGATGGTACGCCAGGGGAAGGCGGCGCCGTCGAGCCCGAGCACCTTCGCGCGGGCGTGAGCGAGATCGAGCGTGGTATGACGCCACCGCAGAGCGTCACTGGCGGCATGCGGGACGGTGTACGTCAGAGGTTGCAGAACGAACGTCTCCGTGTCCCAAAACGTGTGCCCGTCGTAGCCCGGCCCGGTTAGCCCCTTGGCCGGTATCGCCCGGCCCTCCGCGCGAGCACTGGCCTGCAGGGTATGGAAGAGCGCGAAGCGAACCGCCTGCTGCAGCTCGTCGTCTCCCTCGAGCTCCACGTCGGCACCCTCCCAGAAGTCGTCGAGGTAGTCGCGCTGGGCGGTGAGGAGTCCCTCCCAACCGCTGCGCCGCGCGGCGGCGAGCGCTGCCTCGACCTGGTCGCGCATCGATGGTAGAGAGCGCCGACTCGACCAGCCGTACCCCAGGAACTTTACCAACCGGAGGCACTGCCCCGGCTCGAGCTCCGTGGCCACCGTCACTCGTCCGAGGTCCTCGCTGCTCTCTACGCTAGTCTCCGTGCCGGGCGGTCCCTCGACGATGTGGTCCGCTGCTGCGGCCATCCGTAGGCCACTCTCTCTGGTGGAGTGCACGAGCACGACGCGCTCCTGATGGTGTGAGAAGAACTCGGAACGCAGCACCGAGCCTACGCCGGAGCCGGCGCGGGGATCCCCCCCGACAACGGCGGGCAGTGGCTCGTTGGCCACAAGTTCGGATTGCACCACCAGCCTCGCGGAAGCATCAAGCGGCTCCACCTCGTACAGGATCGCAGCGACCGCACGCTGCACGAACGAGACGAGCCGTACTGAGGACACCCGCACCGCCTGCCCGGCCGGAGAGACCCACTCGGCTCGCCGTCGCAGTGCCCCATCACGGAGGTCGAGAACGCGCTCGTGGGCGCACAGACGCCCGTACCGGACGTCGAACGGCTCGTCGTCCACAAGCAGGCGGATTATCTTGCCGTTGGTGACGTTGACCAGTGTCTGCCCGACCTCAGGGTAGCTGTATCCGGCCTCGGCGTAGGGTAGGGGCCGCGTCTCGTAGAAGCTATTGAGGTATGTGCCCGGCAGGCCGTGAGGCTCGCCCTCCTCGAGGTTTCCCCGCAGCCCGACATGCCCGTTGGAGAGGGCGAAGATCGACTCGCTCTGGGCAAGTATAGAGAGGTCCAGCTCAGTCTCGCGGATCGTCCACGGCTCGGGTCGGAAGCAGTGGTGCTGGATCATCGGTCCCCCAGCAGTTCGCAGAGATCGGAAACCACGATGCTCGCGCCATGCTCGCGCAACGCCCCGGCCTGACCGACGCGGTCGACGCCTACGATATATACGAAATCGCCCGCCCGCCCGGCGGCTACGCCGGCGAGCGCGTCCTCGAACACCGCGGCCCTTTCGGGCGCCACGCCGAGCGCTCGTGCGCCAGCCAGGAAGGTGTCCGGCGCCGGCTTCCCCTTCAGCCCCTCGCGCTCGGCCACCACCCCATCGATGCGGGCATCGAAGAATCCCTCTATTCCGGCGGCTACCAGCACGTCGTGGGTGTTGGTGCTCGAAGACACTACGGCGCAGCGAAGACCATGGTCGCGCGCTGCCCTGAGGTAGCGCACCGAGCCCTCGTAGGCCTCCACACCTCCCTCGTGGATCATCCGCAGGACGAGCTCGTTCTTGCGGTTGCCCAACCCAAAGATGGTCTCGGCGTCAGGCGGATCGCTGTCCTGGCCCTGCGGCAGTTCGATGCCACGCGCGGCCAGGAACGACCGCACCCCGTCGTAGCGCGGCTTGCCGTCCACGTACATCTCGTAATCAGCAACCGTGTCGAACGGGACGAACTCCTCCCTCGCCCGCGCCGCACGCTCGCGCAGGTACCCGTCGAACATCTCCTTCCAAGCCGCGGCGTGGATCGTCGCTGTCCGGGTCAACACGCCGTCGAGGTCGAACAGGCACGCCCGCACGACGTCTGGTAAACCAATCACGGTGACCCCACCCGTCCGGTCCCGCGGGCCGTCTTCTCCGGACGCATCCCTCCTTCCAGTGCCACCCCGCCCTCCGGACGGCGTGCCCGTCCGCCATGCGGCTTCCAACGGTAGGGCCTGATCCACCGGGGCGTCCCTGCGGGTGCGGTGCGGTGGGCCGTGGAGGGCGAGTGCCATCCCAACCGGCACCCCGAGCTCCGTGAGATGGATTGTGAATCGATGCCACGTCCTATATCGTGCTCCTCTTTCGATCCGGGTCTTCTCGGCGAGCCTTCGGGCTCTCAGTACATTTACTTTACCTTCCATAGTGTTTCAACTCATGTTGCGAGCGATGCATACAGAAGGATCGCTCATCCGTAAAGGCAACTTCGACCCACATTCCAAAGAGCAACTCGAAACGTGGCTCCGGCAGCGGCTTGAACCGGCCAGGGCCTCCTCACCAAGCTTCAATCCACTCTCCCAAGGTGATTGACCTTGTTTCTACCCCAAGCTACCCGGGTGTTCGGTCCTTTTGATCGCCAGATGCGGAGCCCGAGAGTAAACACACTGCTCGTATACAGGGCTTCGCCTTATCCACCGACTATACGCCATATCCCTACGATGCCTAACAAGACGATAATACCGCGCAGCACCGGAGCTGGCAGCCGTCTTCCGACGCTCGCGCCGATCGTCCCTCCCACAAGCGATCCCGCGGCGATTAAGCCTGCAGCCTCCCAGCTGAGGCGATCGTACGCGACTAGTGCGTACGCCGCCGCCGCCACGGCGTTGACTACCAACGTCAGCAGGTTCTTCAGAGCGTTGACGCGTTGGAGCGACTCGGGAAGCAGTGAGCCCAGCAGCCCCACGAGCAGGATCCCCTGAGCAGCGGCGAAGTAGCCACCGTAGCAGCCCATAAGATAGGTGACGGCGACGATTGCCGTCACCTGACCACGGCTCGCCTCCATCTTGCCGCGACGCTCGCGGCGGCGGGTGATCGCATCTTGGATGCGCGGCTGTACAACCACCAGCACTAGGGCCAGGACCAGCAAAACCGGGACAACGGCCTCGAAGGTTTCGGCTGGCAGGTGCAGCAATAGCCAAGAGCCGGTGAGCGCCCCAAGCAGCGAGGCCGGCACGAGCTGCAGCACGCGGCGCCGCTGCCCGGCCAGTTCGCGCCGGTACCCCCAGGTGCCGGAGAAGCTCCCCGGCACCAGGCCAATCGCGTTGCTCATCGTCGCGGTGACGGGAGGAAAGCCAAAGTAAATCAAGGTGGGAAACGTGATCAGGGTCCCGGAGCCGACCACGGCGTTAATGGCCCCCGCGCCGACGCCGGCCAGCGAGATGGCTACGACCTCGAAGGTACTCAACGCGTAGGCTCACAGGAGATCGTCCGCATCACGGCAGCTCGGCAAACGCCCGGCTCAGCATCCCCAGCCTCGCACGGGAAGGTAGCGGCCACGCATCTCGTCGCCATCCTACCGATGTCCCATCCTAAGCTGCCTCCTGCTTTTTCGAGCATAGTTACTTTACTAGAGCATGCCTCCCACAGTAGAGGTTCTACCGGACTGCAGCGATAGCGCACCGCCCCAGATGGTTGGGGACGCGGGTCAACTCAAGAATCCTACCGTATGTTGACTTCAAACCTCGCCCTCGAGGCGGCACCCTTCCGCCCCACACGAAACTGCTATCAGAAAGTTGTAGGTTGAAGCCTGCCGAATGCACTCTATGTGCAGCAACCAGGCAGTCCGAGTGTATATACTGAAATGTTGAGAAAACCATCGTATAGAAACCTCTATACAGATGCTAAGTCCCGTCGATCTCCCAGCCTATCCTCTCTTGCTTCTAAGTAGTCCGACCGTAATAACTGGGAGGCGCTCTCCCTCATGCGAAAGTCAAGCATATACTGGACCCACTGGGCCCGCATGGGCCCCCAAGCTCCTGCAAGGTGCTGATAAAACTCCAAGAGTAGTTGTTTCAAATTTGCGTCTATGGTTATCGTGGTTTTGCCCGGTACTTGATAGATGCGTAAAGGCGAGAGCCACAACCAATCGCCCGGTAAGAACTTGCATAAGAACCTCCAAAACCAGCATGCAACCCTAAGGGGCGTTAGACTGCGCGCACAGGTTGCGCTGAGCAGCCTGCAGGGGAAGAGGTAAGAGAGGAGGCTTGGAGGACCATGGCAGTTACCAGCGCCAGCTACAGTGTGACCCTTAGGGTCGAGTACCCAAACCGGACAGGATCCTTGGGGAACATTCTTTCGGCCATCGGCCAGGCGGAGGGTGACGTCGGAGCAGTGGACATTGTCCGACAGGGGGAGTACAGCGTCCGCGACATCACTGTGAACGCCCGCGACTCTGAGCACGGCCGCCAGATAGCTGATGCAATCGACGCGCTCCCGGAAATTCGGGTCTTGAACTTCTCCGACAGAACCTTTCTTGCCCATCTGGGAGGCAAGATAGAGGTGAAGCCTAAGATGTCGGTGAAAACCCGGGATGCTCTCTCCATGGCCTACACACCGGGGGTCGCGCGTGTCTCCCAGGCAATAGCCGATGATCCTAAACAGGCCTTCAACCTCACCGTAAAGCGCAACACTATCGCGGTGGTCTCGGATGGGACAGCAGTCCTAGGGCTTGGGGATATAGGGCCTGAGGCGGCGATGCCGGTGATGGAGGGTAAAGCGATGCTCTTCAAGGAGTTCGCAGACGTGGACGCCTATCCGATCTGTCTAGACACCACGGATACCGAAGAGATCATAGCCACGATAAAGAACATAGCCCCAGGCTTTGGAGGTATAAATTTAGAAGACATCTCGTCCCCTAGGTGCTTCGAGATCGAAGAGCGGCTCCAAGAGGAGCTAGATATCCCAGTCTTTCACGATGACCAGCATGGCACGGCGGTCGTGGTTTTGGCGGCGTTAATTAACTCCTTGAAGATCGTGGGCAAGGAGATGAAAGACGTCAAGGTGGTAATCAACGGGGTTGGAGCGTCGGGCAGCGCATGTGCAAAGAT
>JAFAPF010000055.1 GCA_019247245.1 Rubrobacter sp.
CGTCTATGAAAAGGCTTACAAAGCAGAGCTAGAGGAAGAAGACACTATAGCAGTGTACCTATAAAGCCACTTTAATGGCGCTGTGATAGAGAAGTCCTGCTATGGCGTCATTGAGCCCTGAGGGAAGGGGTTAACCATAACCGGCAACAATTCGCAAGCGGCTGCACAAGAAGCTAGACACGGAGAAGTAGGGATACGCCGCGTCAACGAATTTTTCGTGAGCCTCGTTTAGCGGTATCTGCCGGACCAGTATCTTTTAGCAATCATACTTACGATAATTATGTTTGTTGTGGCACTGATATTTACCGACAGACCGTTCACAAGTTTATTGGGGGATTGGTACAAGGGGATCTTTGATCTCTTTGTTTTTATTCTCCAGGCGCTGCTCATCGCCGTAACAGGCTTCACGTTCGCCTGAGCTCCAGTAGTCAGTCGTCTTCTGGATCGCCTCGCGAGTATCCCCAAAACGCAGGGGCAGGCGGGAATGACTGTAATGCTCGCAACCGCGGTGACCTCATTGCTCAGCTGGGGCTTGGGCCTCGTCACCGCGGGTGTCATGGCTCGCCAAATCGCGAAGTAGATGCTGGTCAACTACGGCTATCTGGTGGCCGCGGCCTACGGAGGGTTTATGGTCTGGGCCAGCGGCGTTTCTTCGATGATTGCGCTTGCCATTGCAACGCCTGGTAGTTCGATGAACGCGATAGAGCAGGAGACTGGCACCGTCACGCTTCTTACGGAGAGTATCTTGCCGTGGTGGAATGTTGTGCCCTCCATCCTCCTTCTCATCGCTTTGTCTTTTTACTATTACAAAGTGGCCCCCAGTGGCGGCATGCTCTCAGAGTAAGATCAACGCAAAATCGCAGAAGAAGACGAGGCATCCGAAGCGTCTGTAGAGGACAATGAGGAGTTCGACAAAACCCCAGCGCGCTGGATGGAAAATTCGCCCATCTTCACCTTGGCGCTCATAGCGCTTATGGTCGGCTACTTCGCCATATTGTCCAGTGGCGATTTCAACTTGAGTCTGAACGAGCTAATCACGGTCTTCTTCTTGCTGGGTTGATTAACGCATTGGCGCCCTATCCGTTATATACGTACCTTCCAAAACAGCATACGCGTTGCCGGTCCTATCGCCCTGCAGTTCCCCTCTACGGCAGATTGATGAGAATAATGACCAACAGTGGTCTCAGTGAAGTCATCGGGGGTGGTTCGTAGCTTTCTCGTCTGCAGCTACTCTGCCCTTCTGATCCTTTATCTCTTCGATAATTATCAGCCTATTTATACCCTTAGGTGGTGGGCACTGGATAGTGCAGGGCTCCTTCATGGCACCAGCCGCCTCTAAAACTTGGTGCAGACCAAGCTATGACGGCGATGGGCGTGGCGTACGGTGAGCAAGTCGCCAACAATGTCGGCAAGTTATGGGATACGAGGTGCTGGCGTTCGCCATCGGCACCGTCACATTCGGGGGTGCTTTGCTGCTGGCTTTATCCATCACTAGTAGCAACTACAGATATTAGTCCAAGAGGTAGCGATGAAAAGTGGCGTACGACCTTCCTCATCTTCGTCGTAAATCCCTTTCGCTCGCTGGTTTTGGGACGCTTTAATCACCTATTCGAAGGTGGACCTGTGGCTTGGACAAGGCAGGCACCACCATCATCTTGGGATCTTTGCCTACGTGGCGATAGGCTTGCTTTACGGCTTCTTCGAAGGTTTTAGTGGGGATACAACCCATCCCTCGGGCAAATCCTGGCGCCTTTGCACCCGCGATGTAGATCGCCCGGGTGAGGTCGAGCGCGATTCCTCCCATGTACATTAGCTGTAACCCGTGGAAGGGGTGATAGGCGAAATCGTGCCTAAACTTCCGTATGTACTCTGGCCGGCTGCAAAGGTCCTCGGCGTAGCTCTCTAGCTCATTCGCCGTGGTGCACTGTTGGAATAGATCGTAGACCTCCCGATAGGCAGGAAACCATTCATCGTTGAACCATCCATCACACACTGAGGCACAGATCACCACGGCACCGGGTTTGAGTGCTCTAGCATTACGCACTATCGAAGAGCCGATGGCCTGCAGCATTATGACGGGGTTAGATCCCATCCCGGGTCCGTAGTGAAAGGAGCGTGGCATGCCAAGTACTAGAATATCGGCCTTTTCTCCCTCAAGCCCAACCTGCATCCATTCGGCTGCCGCAGACCAACCTGCCTTCTCCACCTCTCTGGTGTTGCCGGCGAATACGCCAAGTTGCCGACATCCCCGGTCGAGGACGGCGTCAATGGTAAAGAAGGGAGCCTTCATCGCTCCTTCAATTGTCTCGCCTATCTTGGTGAGTTGCCCCCGGAAGTGGCTGTGAGCGGAGGCGGGCACGAAGTCCGCGCGGTGCAAGGTGCTGGGGGTATGATGGCAGCGGATAGAACGCCAAGTGGTAAGGCCTGTGGTGGCCGTCTTGTACCCGCCGGAGTAACCCCCGTAGGGGTTGCCCATAGTGTGGCCGAGTACGATCGTAAGGTCTGCCTCCACGACGTCACGGTTGACCTCCACCAGATCGCCCTGATCCGTTTGGCCTAACTTGACGATTCCTTCGGGATCTTCAGGGTCTTGGTTAACCAGTCGCTCTTCCCCGAATCGCTCGATGATCTCATGGCCAAGGTAAGCCTCGAACTCGTCTAGACGATTCTTTCGGTGTAATCCGATGGCGCAGATGAGCTTGATGTCCTGCTCGTCGACGCCCGCCGCCGTCAACTCTTCGACGAGGAGTGGTATGGTCACACGCCGGTGGGAGGTAGCGTGGAAGCCTCCCTTGACCCTATCGGGAAAGACGATAACAACCTTCGAGCCAGAACCAACCAAGTCCCTTAGGGGAGGGGAGCCAAGCGGTTCTGCGAGGGCACGGTGGGTAGCCTCCACAGGGTCTTCCAGGGGCTTTGGATCAACGAAGGTTTTACCGGGTGACACCACCGCGCTGTCTGGAACCTCAATGTCCATCGTTGAGTCTCCATACTCGATGCGAACCTGTTTGATACGGTTCTCCTCTCTGAATCGCTCTTTAGGAATGTTCCCCAGAAAGGGTTTTAAGCTGGGAGAGGCTAGCTTCTTTTCTGGAGCGTTCTGGGACACGACCACCACAGTAAGCATGCCTCATGCGAAAAACCTCACGAGTCCGATTTCCCTTTCCCTAAATAGCGTTTCTCCAACCGCTTGCGCTGATAATGCTAGTCAGTAAGACTAGCATTATGCTCACCAAGACGGCTCCAGTCAAGCCTGGGACAAGGCCTAAGGTACAGTATGACAATACGCTGGAACTTAACTAGCAGGACGCTGGAACTTAACTAGCAGGAATACATCCCGTGGACTTCCGGTCTCGATGGTTTGCTACGCTCGACCATGCAGCGACGTAAACTCCACTCTCCTAACGGCATCAAAGGTCAACTTTCCACGATTCAAGGCGTACTCCGCCTCGGATCATTAATACCTTGTTAGTAAGATCTCCCTGGCCTCCTCAACTGTAGCGGGTTCCCGGCCGATTTCGTGAGCCAGACGGGCCACACGCTCGACTAGTTGAGCATTGCTTTTTACCCGTTCTCCCTTTTTGTAGTAGACCGTGTCCTCTAGGCCAGTTCGGACATTTCCGCCCATCGCCATGGCCATCATAGTAGTTGATACGTGGTACCTTCCTACCGCGATGACCTGCCAGGTCGATCCCTCAGGCAGTTGCTTCACCATGTGGATCAGATTTTCGGGAGTCGCGGGGGCACCTCCTCCGATCCCCAGCACGATGCTGAAGTGTAGCGGCGGATTAAGCATGCCCTCGTCAACCAGGGTCATTGCGTTGGCTATATGACTGGTATCGTAAACCTCGATTTCGATGCCGCGGATGCCTTTTTCTTTGCATCGCGCCAGGTATTCCACGTTGAAGGCCAGCGGATGCAAGAACAGAACCTCTCCCAAGGCGCTTTTGAAGCCGAAGGTTCCGGCGTTTATAGTGCTCATCTCTGGCGTTGGATGGATATTGTCCACAAGATTAAAGCGCTCGTCGAGCGTCGCAAACCCAACATATCCGTCCTTATGACGGCGTACGCCGATTCCGTTGCCGATCTGCCGAATAAGCGGCGTCTTCTCGCCGATCAACCGAACCGCTTGGTTGTAATATTTCACCTCAGGCGTGTTCACTTCGTCTTCATCACGAACGTGAAGATGGAGAACAGCGGCACCGGCGTTGTAGCAATCCAAAGCATCTTGGGCCTGCTCTTCAGCCGTTAAGGGAAGGTTGGGATTAGCCTCTCTACCATGCTGTCCGCCGGTGATCGCAGCGGTAATGATTACTTTGTCAGTCGAAGCGAGATTGGGCTTCATTTACTCTCCTCACGAGGGTTGATTAGACCATGAAACCAAAAACTGCGAGCGTGCTCTTAGAGCACTTGGTAAGCGAAGACCCTGACCTTGAGCTCCGGGTCT
>JAFAPF010000271.1 GCA_019247245.1 Rubrobacter sp.
CGCTTCTTGAGCGTTACAATCCCTTAAGGTCTCTCATCATCTTCTTAGTGTCAGGGTGCATAGTGGGGTGTGTGCGCTAAGCACTCTCCTCGGAAAGAGCCTAAGGATTTCCTGCTTAGCCCCTACTACTATCTTGGCTTGTATTTCTGAGAACATCAAAAACACAGGAAGTTTGGATTTCCGAGAACAACTAGGAAGTGGAAACAGCACGCGTCTTATTCATTGGATTGCCGCTAAGTAATGTTCTCGGAAACTCCTGCTTCCGTTGCTGTGCAATTCCAGGTGATTCGCAGCCTTCGCGGGTTACAAGCGCTTAGGTTAGGTTAACTTCTCCAGTTTGTGCCTCTCTGTGTTGATTCTAGCTAGAGGCGTAGCTGCAGAACCTTGCACTACAGCTGCATCGCGTGCCGGGTCAAAGATCGAACCGTGGCATGGGGACAGGCTAGTTGCTGAGTTTGCGGTTGGTACCTCACCGTACACCCTCTGTGCGTACAAACAGCGAAGTAGGCTACGAAGTCCCCCACTTGAGAGGTGCAGTAGAACGCCTGGCTGCCCTAAATCGGTGTCCGTAAATGCCAAAGCGGAGTTGGTCGGCACCTCAGACTCTCCCACATGCAGCACCTGGTCTTAAATATGGCGTTTGAGGCATGGCGTTTGAGGCCGAAGGGGGACTATTCGGAGAGCTAGAGTCGAAGGGGTTACGCCGGGCTTCGCTCGGTGGCATCATTACGCTTGCATAAGAGGTGGCAAGTGCCAACCAACCCGTTCCTTAAAGGCGGGGCGGGGAAAGGAAGGAGGCTTAGAAGCGATATGCCCAACGGAGATCCCCTTATTCTCGGTTCCCAGAACAACCAGGCGAGTCTTGAGACGAAACTGGTGCAAGCTGGAGGGGTTGTCCTCTCCGCGTTTAGTGTCGAGAACCACGGCGGCGGCGGCATCCGCGGACAAGGGTCAGGCGGCCCTAGTGCGAATCCTCCTGATCCTCAGGGAGTCCTCCCCTTTGGGGTGTGGGGCGACTCCTCGAGCGGATGCGGTGTGTATGGTGCTTCCGACGGCGGATACGGTGTGTACGGCCTAAGCACTAACAGCGTCGGCGTGGAGGGCGAGAGCACCTACCGGTCAGGCGTGCAGGGCGCAAGCGTTTACCACAGCGGCGTTAGAGGCATAAGTGACCGCTTCTTCGGCGTGGAGGGTGTCGGCTCTGACAGCGCCGGCGTGTATGGCGCAAGCACCACCGGCACCGGCGTTTTCGGCACAAGCTGGGAAGGGGGTGTGGGCGTGCTAGGCCAAAGCGACACCGCCACCGGCGTGGAGGGCATCAGCTTTGAAAGCCTCGGCGTGCACGGCGACAGCATCACCTTCACCGGTGTTTTCGGCACAAGCCAGGACGGAACGGGCGTCCACGGTGTAAGCGACTTCGACGGTGGGGTGCATGGACGCAGCCTCGGCGAAGGATACGGGGTGGCCGGCGAGTCCTTCAACGTCAGTGTGTACGCTCACAACTACACCACCGATACTCCCAACGATGCATATCTCGGTACTCGGTGCTGCGCAGGCGATTTTTACGGTACGGTCTATATTCATGGCCCCCTCTACGTCACCGGCTCGAAGCACTTCAGGATCGATCATCCGCTCGACCCGGCCAACAAGTTCCTCACCCACTCAGCGGTGGAGTCTTCAGAAATGAAAAACATCTACGATGGGGTGGCCACTCTAGATGAGGGTGGCGAAGCTCTCGTAGAGCTACCGGAGTACTTTGAGGCCCTAAACAAGGACTTCCGCTACCAACTTACTCCGATAGGGGCCTCCGGAAGGGACCTCCACGTAGCGGAGGAAATCCATGACAATCGTTTCAGGATCGGTGGAGGCGCTTCTGGGATGAAGGTTTCCTGGCAAGTTAGCGGCATTAGAAAAGACGCTTGGGCGGTGGCCGATCGGACAGCCATAGAGGAGGAAAAGCCAGCCGAAGAGCGTGGTTATTACTTACATCCGGCGCTTTATGGAGAGCCCGAAGAGAGGGGCATTGTCTGGGCGCGCTATGGAGAGCACATGCAAAAGATCGAAGAGCAGCAAGGGCGTATCGAAGAGTTGAGGAGACAGATGGGCGAAGAGCGCCGGCAGCGAACGGAAGAGATGAGGAGGCGGATGGAGGAAGGGCAGGAGGGAGAGGAACCCCCCGAGGCTACTACGTAGTGCTGCCACTGCTGCTGACTTCTTCTTTCTTCTTCTTGAGCCCAAGGAGGCAAGAAGGCGGTGCTCGCGCGCTAGCGGAACACCTTAGGGGAAAAGAGGCCGGGGTCCCGTAACGGCCGGGGCTCTGGCCCTCCTCTGTCGCTATGGTACGTGCAGGGCCGGGTCGGTTGGGCTCGAAATTACTCCCCGGGGCCCTTCCCTTTACTCCTTTTATGTGCTTGCGAGGGATCGGGGGTACTAGCCGCAGATGGGGTCGTGCCAAAATAAATGAACGCTGCTAAGTATGGCACCAGCGACTCAGGTGGTGTCAAAGGGCTGCTCTCGGCGCATCTCGCTGCCTAGAAGTGAGAGAAGCGGCAATAGGGGAGCGTCTTATTCACTCGATTGCCGCTAAGTGAAGTCCTCGAAAATCGGAACTTCCGGTGTTTGGTGTTCTCGGAAATACAAGCCAAGATAGTAGTAGGGGCTAAGCAGGAAATCCTTAGGCTCTTTTCGAGGAGAGTGCTTAGCCCTCACATCCCACTATGCACCCTGACACTAAGAAGATAATGAGAGACCTCAAGAGCTTGTAACGCCCAAGCGCCGCTAGCTGCCGATAACGACTCTTACTACAACCATTGCCAGACACCACCATGATAGCTACAAGTCCCTTGGGTGTGCTGACTGAAGCTGTACGTTCCATCCGCACATTGTGCCGTTGCTCCTGCCGGCACAGAACCATCCGTGGTGTAAGCGGGGGAATGTACCAGGTTCCCGTCAACATTTGTGTAATAGTTATCGTTGCTTAAGTCACCTTGAGTAGCTGATTGGTACGGGTCAGACGGATCGGCTGTTTGTGCCTGTACGCTGACTCCTGAGCCCATCACTGCGGTTGCCATTAACACAGCTATCGTAAGAATCAGCGCAATTCGCTTCAAAGAACTCAAACTAGCGGTCTCCCTTCCCAGATCAGCCTTGCCGGATTACCCATAACAGCAGCGCACTATGAAGGCAGCGAAGAAGACTTGTCAACTATACTTACGCACGTAAAAGGCTGCCCCGTACTGGAAATGTTGGATGCCCCCAGGTCTCGGCCTAGATGTTGTGGGTAAAGAGGGGGCCGTGACCCTATATTGGGGGATCTGGCGCCTTTTGTGCGCTATGTCACAGCCTTTCCATTGTCGTGGTGATACGGTTGGGCTCATCACCGGGCTGGCAACGATTATTCCCCTCTGACACAAAGCCCAGCCCGGCTATGCTGGGGCCCCCTCCTATCTCTGTTGCGCGTAGGTAAGCGCTGCCATAAGATGAGGCCGCCTTAGTCATCGGGTCGGGATTACCTTGTCATACAAAACCCAGCGAACACTTCCCCGGCCCCTCTTTACTAATCATCCCCTACGTTATTGGGTGTGTCCGTAGGCGGGGTGGCGCGGGATGAACAGGAGCGTAGAATGTAAGGTGATAGGTGGCCTCATTGACACACGCCCGTGATGGGTCAGAGCATACAACTACAACGAGTGACTACCCTTCATCGGCCCGTCCCCCTAGCTAATGAGCCGACCAAGGTTAGGGGGACGGGTGTAGCTCAAGAGCACGGTGGGTAAAAATATATAGCCATATCAAGGGGCCGGGTCCTAACACTCCCTTTGCTTTCCGCCCGGCCCTCTTCACACAGGGGGTCGCCTGAAAATACGTAGCCTAGCCTACACAGCCCTTTGTAACACCTAAGAAGCCTCTTTCGTCGAGTATTGGAAATTATCGGCGTCATGTTTAGGGATTCGTCTTGGGGGTAAAAGGTGCACTCATTAGATAACATTACCGGGCTGGCACCCCCTCCTACACTAAGAAGCCCAGCTCGGCTCTTATATACTCGGGCTGGCACCTTCCTCTGACACACACCAGAAGTCCAGCCCGTCTCTTCTTTATTATCTCACCTGTACTCTTATGCCGCTACGGGTTAGGTTAAAGTATGTAGAGAAAATGCATCGAACGATGTATAGGCCTCTCGCGGGTGGAGATTCACAACCCCGCTACTAAGCACCCCCGATACCCCCACTTAGCTCACTTCCCGGTGTATAGGTCACGCGCTCTGTTCAGCACAGCAGGATATCGGGGGCTTCCATCGACCCGCCCCCACTGTGCCGCATCTCCAATTCGTTAGCTAGGGAGATGGGTGTAGCCCAGGATACAGAATACCTATCGTCGAGCACGTATTATTATGAGGATAAAGAGCCTGGTGCCCTCTCTGGGGTGATGATGGTGGGAAAGGGAAAGGAGGAGTAGGGCACCAGGTTGTTAGGACTATATTCATACCACACATATATGTATTTTTAAACCTCCCGGCTGCACAATCCACACACTTGTAACCCAAGAAGGCTACGAACTGCCGATAAGCTTTATTCTGGGAAACAACCTAGGACTTCCATTGCTAACTACCGCATAAGTATGCGGTCTGAGTGAACATTCGTCTTGCCAACACCCCTGGCGGCGCGACTGATAACGAGCTTGATCACGGTTAACTCAAGAAGCCCCTAGCCCGCTCCTTTGCTACGTCGAATCTCGATGCCACCCTGCTCTGCGCCAATCTGCGCACACCCCATAAGCTCTTCTACCCGAAGCCGCCCGAGGGCCGCGGGCACGCTAGGAGGGACCGCCTCGTCGTGGTGCGCGGCGCTTATGGCATGCCAGAGCTCCCACGAGCTATCTGCGTTGACCTCGACAGGATCGTCGTATTGGGGCGGATAGTAGTTCTCGATGTCGGGGGGCTCAAAGCCGTACTCTTTGGCCAACTCGATCAATTCCCGCCACTCAAAGTCCGAGAATGTGCCGATGGGGTTATCCACGCCGCTACGAGCCGGGTTTAAGGGCCTTATGTCGATCACAAAATTCTCCCGTTTTCTCCCGTTAGCAGTAAGGATCTTAAAGCCCATGATAGAGCCCCGACCCGCTTGCCTCTGGCCTACACTCAGTAGCCGCACAGAACATCTCCAACGAACCAACTAAGTAGCTCGTGCTCTTCAACAACCTCCGTCGTGAACCTACCTGGGACAGCTGACTACTACACGAACAAACCATGCAGAGCAACGAACCTAGAAGCTGCAAATCTGGACCTCATATTCACCCATCCTGCATACTTATACGGGTGCTAGCAACTAAAGGCCTAGGTAATTTCCGAGAAGACCTGGAAGCGGAAACAGTACGCGTCTTATTCACCTAATTGCCGCTAAGTGATGTTCTCGGAAATTAATACCCAAGATCTTGCATAAATCAGGTCAGATAGGTTCCAAAGCCCCGCGTTTTAGGCTACTAAAGCCAAGGGGCGATCGGGGCGATCACTACATGTTGTGGGCATGGATAAAAATTCGCTGTGTGTATATATAAGATGCCACCTTAGAAGTGAAGCGCCATCCCTATAGCGAGGGTACTGTTATAGAAAAGACTGGGTGCTGGAAGCTTCGTCGGCAAACACATGAGGGATGAATCAGGTGTAGCTTCGAAGTACGGACGCACGATGTTTACTTCCCTCAGATAATCCCCCAGAACCGGCACACTATCCCTCGGATTGAGTTCGACGACCTTGACCAGTTTCGGAGTGACGGCCCCGGCTCAGAGTCACCTCTCCAGCCGCGCGCACGTTACGCACCCAATCGACCTCACCATAGAGGGCCACTAGGAACCATTACTTATTCTTCTCCACAAGCTGGACGAGCTTCCAGAGCTAGGCTGCCATCTTCTCCCCAGGCTTGCATCTACCCTTAGAGAAGCTATACTATGTGCATGCACATCAATAGACTACATAGCCAACACCT
>JAFAPF010000474.1 GCA_019247245.1 Rubrobacter sp.
CAGCCTCGGTTGCAGCCGTGCCGGTCATGCCCGCAAGCTTGTCGTATTGCCTGAAGTAGTTCTGGATCGTGATGGTGGCTACCGTCTGGTTTTCTTCCTTGATCGCCACCCCTTCTTTGGCTTCTATGGCCTGGTGCAACCCCTCAGAGTAACGGCGGCCCTCCAACACGCGCCCCGTAAACTCGTCCACTATGAGGACTTCGCCGTCCCGGACGATGTACTCGATGTCCTTGTGGAACAGCGTGTGGGCCCTGAGGGCCTGGTTCAGGTGATTGACGAGGTTTGTGTTCACGTCGTCGTAGAGGTTCTCCACCCCTAAAGCCTTCTCGACCTTCTCGACGCCCGATTCGGTAGGAGCAACCTGTCGCTTTTTCTCGTCCACTTCGTAGTCATCGCCAACCTTCAAGCGCGGCATGATGGATGCAAAACGATAGTAGGTGTCGGCGGCGCTCTCGGGCATGCCGGAGATTATGAGGGGTGTCCTCGCCTCGTCGATGAGGATGGAGTCCACCTCGTCGACGATGGCGTAGTTGAGCTCCCTCTGGACAAGATGATCATCGGAGGTAGAGATGTTGTCGCGCAGGTAGTCGAAGCCGAACTGGGCGTTGGTGCCGTAGGTAACGTCTGCCGCATAGGCGACCTTGCGCTCTTCGAAACCCATGTAGTCCTGTATCAAACCGACGGAGAGGTCGAGAAACTCGTAAACTACACCCATCCAGCTGGCGTCCCTACGCGCCAGATAATCGTTGACGGTGACGACGTGGACGCCCGTGCCGGAGAGGGCGTTCAGGTAGACTGGCATGGTGGCAGCCAGCGTCTTCCCCTCGCCGGTCTTCATCTCAGCGATCTTGCCTTGATGCAACACGATGCCACCCATCACCTGCACATCGAAGGGGCGCATCTCCAGAGTACGCTTGGAAGCCTCCCGTACTACCGCGAAAGCCTCGTGCAAAACGTCGTCGAGCGTTTCGCCGCCTTTGCCAAGCCTCTCCCGAAACTCATTGGTTTTCGCACGCAGCTCGTCGTCAGAGAGCTTCTCCATCTCGGTCTCCAACGCCGATACAGCCACAACGTGCTTCTGAAGCTCCTTAACCCTCCGACCCTCGCCCATCTGCAGGATCTTTGTCAGTAAGTTAGCCAAACTTCGTTCCTCGCTTGGGCGTCTGATTCGGCATGGCTAGCCTACTCTACGCCTCTCCGCTTACCTGGCAGGCTCTATCAGCCCGTAGTTGTCGTCACGACGCCGGTATACCACATTTATCTCGCCCGTATCGGCGTTGGTGAAGACGAAGAAAGCGTGATCGAGGAGCTCCATCTGGAGCGCAGCCTCTTCGGGGCTCATCGGCTTCATCTGGAACTGCTTGGTACGTACGATGCGGGCCCCGGTGTACTGCTCTTCTTCCTCCACGGTTGATATCGCAGCCTCCACTGCAGCGGCGTGCCGCTTTCTCTGGCCTTGCCAGCGGTCGAGTTGGCGTCCCCGGTAGCGCCGAACCTGCCGCTCGAGCTTGTCCGACATGCGATCTATAGAGGCATACATGTCCACCGAAGCCTCTCTGGCCTTCAAGACGGCGCCGTTGATGAAAAGGGTCGCCTCGGCGATCTCGGGCTCGGGAATCGAAGGGTTGCGCTCGTGTATCAGCTCCACCTCCGCTCGCGAAACGCTGTGATCGTCGTCAAAGAACTTGCGGATTCGCTCGATCTTCTTGGTCGCATACTGCTCTAAGGTTTCCGTCACCGAGATGTTACGCCCCTTGACCGCTACCCGCATCTACGCCTCCCTTTGGTCGGCGGCTTTCAGCTCCCAAACCCTGCTCGCCGCTAACACAGCCCGCACAGATTCAGGACGTGGGCTTCAGCTGCGCTCGCCTTCTTCAACACCGTGGCGCTCTCGCTCAAGGTAGCACTAGTCGTGAAGATGTTGTCGACCAGGATTAGCCTGCCGGCCGCAGGCTTGCACGAGGTGTAGGCGCTCGCAGCGTTCGACCGACGAACATCGGCGAAGAGCTCTAGCTGGTCCCTGGTCCTGCGCACGACCTTCAGTTTATCTGAAACGGTACGATTATCCTAGCGACAACGCTTTTGGCTATGAGCCCTGCCTTGTTAAAACCCTGTCTGACCAGTAAGGTGTAGTGGTACGATACTATTACATGTTACCAACTGGTCACTGTCGAGGAGGCTAGCCGTAAGCGGAGCTATTCCTTTCTCCACAACGCGAAGGCAGCGTATATATTTAAATACATGTACGACATGTACGAACATGTACGAGCTCCTTACGGATGCTCCTGTACCGTAGAGGTACTCGCAGCGCCGAATCCAAAGCCCTTAGCCCAGCGTCCATCGCGTCTGTGAACCTCGGATACAGACGGCATCACACATTATTGGCAGGTGCGATACCCAATAAGGAGTAAAGTATCAAAGGCCGCTCCTCACGGAACGAGTCTCGCCTATCGGTAGCAACCGAGGTAAGGTTGCGGAAAAAAGCTCCGCGAGAAAGTTGGTGTACAGTTTAAAACTTTCAGCTATCAGCAACATAGTTGCTGGCCCTCATGGTTCACACAGGTCTCGATCAAAGTGTACATGGCATACCTTGACGCTTTCATCAGAGGTTATGCCACGACCGGCCTTGCGCAAAATTCGGATGGCTCCGCCAAGTACGGTAGCTTCAAGGAGTTCTACCTCCATAAGTTGCACTGTAGACGCATTTTTTGTGTAAAGCTTCCGCAACCGGTGAATCAGATAGCTATGAGTAACTAATGCTCTGCGGGGATAGAACGACGCGCGGATTTATACGTATACCCTGGTCCAGCACGTTTCCCTCGCCGATCACACAGCCCCCGCCCAGAACAGAGAGACCGCGAACGATGGCCTCCTGCCCAATCCGGGCGCCAAGGCCTATTATGGACCCCCGCACCATCGCACCCGACTCTATCTCCACCCCATCGAAGAGGATACTGCCCTCGACCAGTGCTGCTTCCCCGATCTTGCAGCGGCGTCCGAGCGAGGATCGGCCCCCGATCGTGGCTCCGCTCTCGAGGATGCATCCAGCTGCTACAGAGACCGGCGGCAGTACTTTGACGCCCTTGCCTTTAACCACCGAAGGTTCAACGTGCAGGTAATCGAAACCGTTCCGGGTACCGACAGCGCCGGAGAGGATGTCGTGGGAAGCGGCAAGGTAACTCCTCGGCGTACCGATGTCTCTCCAATAGGAACTTGAGACGTAAGCTCGCAGGCGGCCCTCGGCCTGGAGGTATGGGAAGATCTCGCGCTCTATAGAAACCTCCTGGCCAGTAGGTATCATGTCCAAGACCGCTGGCTCGAGCACGTAGATCCCGGCGTTCACCAGGCTCGTGGTTACCTCGTCAGCAGCCGGCTTCTCAATAAAGCGGTGGACTAGCATGTCGTGATCTACCTCGACGAGCCCGTAGGCCGTTGGGTCCTCGACGCTCGTCAGCACGATGGTTGCCAAAGCATCCGACTCTTTATGTCTGGCGATCGCCACCCGCAAGTCCATACCAGAGAGGACGTCACCGTTCACGACGACAAAGGAATCGCCGTCGAGGTACTCTTCAGAGTTCTTGATGCCGCCCGCCGTCCCCAGAGGATTATCTTCGACCGCGTAGTCTATCGAGAACCCGTTAAGATCCCGCCCGGCGAAGTATCTCTGGATCGGGTCTGGCAGGTACCCCAAAGAGAGCACCGCCCCGTCGAGTTCTGCATCGCGCAAGAAATCGATCATATAGCCTATAAACGGCTGGTTCCTTAAAGGCACCATCGCCTTGGGCACATCGTAAGTGATCGGCCGCAGCCTGCTTCCCTGCCCCCCCACCAAAACCACTGCTTTCATGGCAGCGGGCAGCTTACACTAGTTCTGACAACTGGACTAGAGCAGCGAGGAAGGGGTATAGAGATTCTTTATATTTCTTTATACTTCTTCGTATTTCGGGCAGTGGCTGTGGAGAAGCGCGCTGCCTACAGCAAGCCTGAAGAAATCCCCGCCAACCCCGCGAGAGGACCGATGAACAAGGCGAAGAGCGTAGTGGCAACGGCCAGGACGTAGACGGAGAACTTGATGGCACCCGTACCTTTAGGCTCCTCGGTACTCGCTAATGGTTCCTCGAAGAACACGTTGCGTGTGATGCCGAAGTAGTATGGGACGGAGAGGACGCTGTTTACGACGAGCGCTGCAACCGCGAGGTAAGCAGCGATCGAACCAGACTGAACACCGGCGGCGATGATCCAGACCTTTCCAAAGAAACCAGAAAAGGGTGGTATGCCCACCAAGGCGGCCATGAAGACAGCCATGCACAGCGCCACGCTAGGTCTAGTCACGAAGAGCCCGTTGAAACTCTTACCATCCTCGCCAACGAGGTCTATCATAAAGAAGGCGCCCAAGTTCATTACCATATAGGCTGCCGAGTAGATCAGCACGGCCTGTACAGCCACGTCCGTCCCCGCTCCCTGTAAGGCCGCGAACGCCGCGAGGACATATCCCGAATGCGCTACCGAGCTGTACGCCAGCATCCGGCGCACGTTGCGCTGTCTGAGCGCGAAGAGGTTGCCGACAAACATGGTGGCTATAGCGAGCACCGCCATCACCGGAGCCCACGTCGAGACGGCTTCGGGCATGCCTTGGAGGAGGATACGCAGCAATGCCGCGAAGGTAGCAGCCTTTGGGGCCACGGAGAGAAATGCTGCAGCGCTCGTGGGCGCTCCCTGGTAAGCGTCCGGGGTCCAGTAGTGGAAGGGCACGGCCGAGACTTTGAAGGCGAAGCCCGAGATGAGCAGAACGAGGCCGAGCAGACCTACCGGCGAGAGGGTTCCGGCAAAGGTGGTCGCGACGAGCGTGAGGTTGGCCGATCCTGCCACGCCATAGATGAGGACGGTACCGTAGAGCAGGATAGAGGATGCGACCATGCCGGTCAGGATGTACTTCATCCCGCCCTCAGGGCTCTCGCGGCGCCTCCGGTCGAAGGCGACCAAGGCATAAGACGGTATAGTAGCGAGCTCTATAGAAACGAAGACGCCGAAGAGGTCCCGCATCGAGACGAGGAGCATCGCGCCCAGGGCTACAGAGAGCGTCAAGGCCAGGTACTCCGGGGCATCGCCGGTCCGACCTGCCCATCGCGCCGCGGCCAAAACGGTGAAGAATGCCGAGAGGACCACTATGAGCTTGAAGTACAGCGCGAAGTCGTCCACGACGTACCCATCGCCGAAAAAGCTTCCCTGAAACCCGATAGCCAGGAGCACGACCGTGGCCGCGAAGGTCACCAGAGAGCCTAAGGCAGCGAGGCCGGCCGTCAGCACGACGGAGCGAGGGTTGAAGATACCGACCATGAGCACCAGCATCGAGGATACGAACGCCAGTATCTCTGGTGAAAGCGCCACGAAGGTTCCAGCCGTGATCTGCTGCACTACGCACTTCCTCCTATCATGGCGATGATAAGCTCGACGGTAGGCTCCTGAACGCTTATGAGCAAGCTCGGGAACACACCCAAGACCACGAGCAACAAAGCGAGCGGTACTATAGCTGCCATCTCGATGGGCCCTGCATCGATGGCCTCAGCAGTGGACGGTTTTACTGGACCAAAGATAGTACGCTGCAGCATATATAAGAGGTACATAGCGCCGAGGACGATGCCTAAAGCCGCCAGAACCCCCTGCACCGGGAAGGCTGTGTAACCACCCATGATGCTCATGAACTCGGAAACGAAGATCCCGAGACCCGGCACCCCCATGGCTGACAGGGCCCCCAGGGCCAGCAACCCTCCGACGTAAGGCATCCGGGCAGCGAGGCCGCCGAGCTCATCGATGCGACGCGTCCCAGTATGGCTTGCGATGATCCCGACGAGAATAAACAAGAGCGCCGAGTAGAGCCCGTGCGTAACCTGCTGCATCACCGCGCCGTTAATACCCAACGCGTTACCGGATGAGATCCCGAGCAGGATAAAGCCCAACGTACCGATCGAGGAGTAGGCAACGAGCGCCTTCAGGTCTGGCTGCATGAACGCCACGAACGCGCCATAGATGATGTTCACCACCCCCAAAGCGGCCACGAGCGGCAAGAAAGGCTCCACCCCGTCGGGCAGGAGGGGTACGGCTATCTTGATCAGGCCGTACGTACCCAGCTTGGGCAGGATCCCAGAAAGGAGCACGTTGGTTGAGATCGGGCTCGAGACGTATACATCCAAAAGCCAGCTGTGGAGCGGCACCGCCGGAACCTTCACGAGCAGACCAAAGAGTATCAGTGCGGCGAGAACGATCTGGGTCGTCTGTGAGAGGGTGCCACCGCCACCCAGCGCCTCGATGGAGAAGTCCGGTCCGGAGAGCATCCCGAGGGCCAGAAAGCCTGCAAGCATCACGGTGCTACCTAAGAAGGTGTAGATGAAGAACTTTATCGCCGCTGAGCGTCTGTTTTCGTCACCCCAGATCCCGACAAGCAGGTACATAGGGATGAGTGTTATCTCGAAGAAGGCGTAGAATAGTATGAGGTCTTGTGCGGCGAACACCCCAAGCATCCCAAGCTCCGCGATGAAAAGCACGGTGAAGTACGGACGAACGTTCTCGCGTATGTCCCACGAGGCGACAACGGCGATGAGCGTTAACAGGGCCGAGAGAAAGAACATCCCGAACCCTAGGCCGTCGAGGCCTACCCGGTACCCGATGCCTAGGGAGACGATCCAATCAAAGGATTGGGTGAGAGAAGGGTCGTCGAGGCTGCTGCCGTAGACGAAGTACACGTAAAAGACGGTCAGCAAGGGCACGGCAGCAGCCCCCAAGGCAGCGTATCGGACGGTACGAACGTCGGCGCTCCTCAAGAGCAGCATCAGAAGGACACCGATAAGCGGCGAGAAGACAATCATCGTAGTAATCACAGCCGTGCCCCCACCGCCACCGCGGCCAGCGCGATAACCGCGATTAGGGCCACCACAAAGAACGCGTACTGGGCGCCCACTATCACCCCGAGGATCAAGACGCTGATCAACATGAACAACGCGTAGTTCTGCGCCCCGCCGGTCTGTAACGGCCTGAGCCTCTCGCCTATTCTCAGGAACGCGCGTCCGATGCCCCAGATTAGCTTGTTAAGGACCTGTAGGTCGAACTCTCGAACGAAGCGACCGATAGCCATCGCAGGTCGCACGAAAAGGACGTTGTAGATGTCATCGAAGTACCACCCTCTATCCAGAAAGGTATAGATAGGCGAGAACCTGTACGCAAGAGAGGTCGCCCACTCGGGTTTGGGCACATAGAACGCGTAGGCCAGAGCTATCCCCGCGAGCCCTACAACTACCGAGAGGGCAGCCGTAAGGAAGCTGAACGACTCCGGCTCTAGGGCGAGCGTCGTAGCGGCAAAATCGCTTGGGGCGACGAAATCGGCGAAGTAATCTCCTAGCGGCAAGCCGAACCCCTCAGGAATCCCGATCCAACCGCTCACCACAGAGAGGAAGGCCAAGATCACCATTGGACCCGTCATGATCCCCGGCGACTCGATCGCTTCGTGGGCTGCTTCCGTACGAGGTTCGCCCATAAAAGCGAGGAAGATCGCCCGGAAGATGTAGAAAGCAGTCAAAAAAACCGTCAGGAGCGCCATCCCGAACAACACGTAGAAGTGCTCTATGAACGCAGCAGCCACGATGGCGTCCTTGCTCCAGAACCCGCTCAAGGGGAAGATCCCCGCGAGCGAGACCCCGGCGATCACCATCGTCCAGAAGGTTATGGGCATCCTGTGCCTCAAACCGCCCATCTCGAAGACGTTGTAGCTATTCATGGCATAGATGATGCTTCCCGCGCAGAGGAATAGGAGCGCCTTGAAAAACGCGTGGTTATAGAGATGGAAGACCCCCGCAGTAAAAGAGCCGATCCCTAAGGCGAGCATCATGTACCCGAGCTGCGAGACCGTCGAGTAGGCGATGACACGCTTTATATCCTTCTTCGTGAGCGCCATCGTCGCCGCCATGAGCGCCGTGAAGCCCCCTATGTACGCTACCACGAGCATCGCTGTGGGGCTTTGGACGAAGATGTCATAGGTACGCGCCACGAGGTACACGCCCGCAGCGACCATCGTGGCGGCGTGGATCAAGGCAGAGACCGGAGTGGGGCCCTCCATGGCGTCTGGGAGCCAGACGTGTAATGGGAACTGGGCACTCTTGCCAATAGCACCCACAAAGACCAGCACCACCGCCGCCGTGAACAGGGAGCCGCCTATAAAGCCTACCTGAGCGGCCTCAAATATCCCCCTGTACGAAGTTGTTCCCGTGGCTCGCCAGAACATGATGATGCCTATAAACAGGGCCGCATCACCGATCCGGGTGACGATGAACGCCTTCTGTGCCGCCTTGGCTGCCTGAGGCTTCTCGAACCAGTGCCCGATTAGTAGATACGAGCAAAGCCCAACCAGCTCCCAGAAGACGTAGAGCTCGATGAAGTTCGGCGCCAAAACGAGGCCCAGCATCGATGCGGTGAAGAGGTTCAGGACAGCGTAGTACCAGGCAAATCTCTTATCGTCCTGCATAAAAGCCCCAGAGTAGAGCTGTATCATGAGGCTTACAAAGCACACCACGACCAGCATCACGGCCGCCAGGCCGTCTATGTACACCCCCATCTGGAAAGAACCACCCGCACCGAGGTCAACCCAGTTAACCGCGAACTGTAGAGGAGCTCCGCTAATAGCTACGAAGTACAGTGCGAAGCCAGAGAAGACCAGCGAGGTCGCTACTCCGAAGATGGCTACGTACTGGGCACCTTCTTTGAGGTAGCGTCCAAAGAGAGTCAGGAAGATGAAGACCAGCGCCGGGAGGGCCGGAATGGCCGTGATAATAACTTGCTGTCCTACAGTCTGCTGAGTCAATGAGCCCTTACCCCTTCATGAGGTTTATGTCGTCCACGTTCACTGTCTTGCGCGTGCGGTACACAGCCAGCACCACCGCGAGCCCGACGGCGATCTCTGCGGCGGCCACGGCGATCACCAGCACAGCGTAGCCCGCTCCTGCTCCACCCGCGTTCGGCAGATAATCCGCAAACGCTACGAGCGAGAGGTTGACGGCGTTGAGCATGAGCTCGATGCACATGAACACCACCACGGCGTTGCGACGAATGAGAGCCCCCCACGCCCCGATAGCGAACATTATCGCTCCGACCACGAGGTATCCTTCCAGCGGGATCGTCGCGTTCAACGTGTCTAAAAACTGTTGAAGCATCAGCCGTCCACCTCTTGGCGATCGACCCCTTCGCCGGTCTTACGACGACTGACCACGATCGCCGCTATCACCGCGACCAACAACAACACCGAGATCACCTCAAAGAGCAGCCCGAAGATCGGCGGCGCTCCGTTCACACCGAGCAGAATCTCGCCCAAGCTTCCAGGCTCCTGCAGCCCGTTCCCCGGCTTCGTGTAACCCCAATCTTGTATGATCAGGATGTACGCTAGGAACGTCCCAACCCCGATGGCAGAGAACAATCCCGGCCAATGCTGTTTCTGGATGATCGTTCTGAAGCGCCGCACCTGGGGCCTTTGCGTGAACATGATCCCAAACAGGATGACGACCGTGACGGCACCGACGTAGATAAGGACCTGGAAAGCCGCGAGTGCCGGGGCGTTGAGCATCACGAAGAAGCCCGCCACGCCCAAGAAGGAAGCCGACATTAACAGAGCCGAATGCACTACGTTGCGGCTCAGGACCACCCCGAGCGCCGAGATCAGGGTCATCGCCGTCAAAAAGACGAACGCGACGGTCAAGCCGTGGTGTCCTTTTTGGGAGCAGTCTTGGCGGGCTTCTTCTTTTTCACCGTGGGCTTCGGATCTATAGTGGGGTCAACAGGGCGCTCACCGAACTGGCGAGCGAGCTCCAGGCGGTTGTAGGCTTGTATCTCAAACTCTTCAGTGTGGTAAATGCAGTTGACGGGGCAGACCTCCACGCACAGACCGCAGTACAAGCAGCGCGAGTCGTCAATGACGAACCCGACCGCGTAAGGTTTGGGCTTCCCGGAGCCGTCGATGTCACGCTTCTCCTGCTCTATGGAGATGCAGTGGTCCGGACAGATCCTCTGGCATTGCAAGCACGCGATGCAGCGGTCCATATCCACCGTGAGCATCCCCCGGCTCCGCTCGGGGAGCGGGCGCTTATAATCGGGGTACTGGCGGGTTACTTTCTTGTCGAAGAGGTGCTTAAGGGTGATACCCATCCCCTTCAGAATTCCCTGTCCTAGCTTGGGCACAACAAACTCTCCTTAGATTATGAGCATCACACCGGCCGTAACAAGAAGCCAGACCAGACAGATTGGCACGAGTATCTTCCAACCGAAGTCCATAAGCTGGTCCATCCTGAGACGCGGAACGGTCCACCGGATCCACTGAAAGGTGAACATGATCAGCGCCGTCTTGAGGCCAAACCAGATCCAATCGAAATTGCCGAGGTCGAGGAACTCAACCGGCGGCTGCCAGCCTCCCAAAAAGAGCGTGACGTGCAGCGCCGAGATCAGGCCCATCGAGGCGAACTCCGAAGCCTGGATTAAGCCCCAGGTCATCCCGGAGTACTCGACCATGAACCCGCCGGAGATCTCGCTCTCCCCCTCCGGAAGGTCGAAGGGCACCCTCCTGGCTTCGGCCAGCCCGGCAATGTAGAACACGACGAACATGGGGAACTGCGGCAAGAAGTACCAATGCCAGAACCCGCCGCTCTGAGCGTTCACAATGTCCACAAGCGAGAGGCTACCAGCCAGCAAGATAACCCCGAGCAGGCTCAGGATTAGGGGCACCTCGTAGGAGATCATCTGCGCTGCTCCTCTCAAGGCCCCCAAGAGCGAGAAGTTGGAGCGGCTACCATAGCCAGCCATGATCACGCCCAAAGCCCCGATGGACGTTATGGCTATAAAGAACACGATTGCGATGTTGAGGTCTGCTACTACCGCCTCAGGCGCGAACGGGATGACCAGCCACACGGCCGCCGCCGGGATGAACATGGCGATAGGGGCAGCGAGGAAGATCCAACGATCCGCTCTGTTGGGTGAGACGTTCTCCTTAGTGAACAGCTTGAAGATGTCTGCTGCCGGCTGCAATAGCCCACGCGGCCCCACACGATTGGGACCGTAGCGGAGCTGGATGTAGGCGGACACCTTACGCTCGGCCAAAGTGAGGATGGCCGCCAGGTTAAGCACCAGAAACAATATGAGGGCAAAGGAGATCAAGAACCTCAAAGGTTCATGGTTAAGGATATCTAAGCTCAAAGCCCTAGACCCTCTACTTATCCCAGGCCCCGGAGACCGGGTCTATAAGGCCCATGATCGGCATGATGTCCGGCAGATAATGGCCGGGGACGATCTCCTGGAGGAGCTGCATGTTTACGGTGCATGGGGTCCTGTAGTGGACCCGGTATGGGGTATCGGAGCCGTCGGAGACAACGTGGACCGCGTACTCGCCTCGCGCGGACTCGGCCCGTCCGAAGCCGTCACCTTCCGGCGGCCGGATACGGCGGCCCAGATCGGCCATAACCTCCCCCTCTGGCAGAGCTTCAAGGATCTGCTTTATCATCCGGATGCTCTCCCGCACCTCGCCGATCCTGACGCGATAAGAAGCCTCGACGTCGCCGGCCTCGTCGGTGATCACGTTGAAGTCGAGGTTCTTATACCAGCCGTAGGTATAGTCGCGGCGTACGTCGTAGCTCACACCGGTGCACCTCAAGGGTGGCCCTGTGAGACCCATTTCGACGGCTTTTTCCTGCGTTATCTTACCAACGTTTCTGGTGCGAGCAACGAAGATCTCATTACCTTCTATGAGATCTATAAAGTCCGGGTTGAGACGCTCTTCCAGGCTTTCTACGTACTCCCACATCCGCTCAGGCATACCTTCTGGGAGATCGGATTTCACGCCTCCGATGCGGATGTAGTGGAACATCATCCGCGCTCCGGTTATGGCCTCGAACATGTCTTGTATGCGCTCCCGCTCCCGGAAAGCGTACAAGATCGGGGTAAACGCCCCAAGCTCCAACAGCAGGAAGCCTATGGAGGGGATATGACTCATGATGCGACCGAGCTCGTTCAACAACGCACGTATGGCATCCGCGCGGGGTGGTATCTCCGCCTCCAGGAGGTCCTCGACCGCCATGCAGTAACCGTACTCCATGGCGATGTTGTTCATGTAGTCTATGCGATCTGTGATTGGGACAACCGCTGGATACATGCGGTTCTCAGAAATCTTCTCCTTGCTACGGTGCAGGTAGCCCATTACAGGATCACAACGCACCACGGTCTCGCCGTCGAGCTGCAAAATCAGCCGTAAGAGGCCATGCATAGCCGGGTGCTGAGGCCCCATATTCATGTCCAAGGTCTCGAGCCCAAACTCATCCCGGATGGCGGTGCCGGCCAGTCGTCCGCTCGCTCGCTCCTCTACTGTCTGCTCCCCGGCTCCGCGCTCTTCTCTAATCATTCTTATCGCAGGCCTTCGAACGTCCGTTTGGTGCTTATTTCGAAACTCTTCAACAACGGATGGTGATCAAAATGATCCTGCCACATATACAGTCGTCTGAGATCGGGGTGTCCCTTGAAGGCGATCCCGAACATATCGTAGGCCTCACGCTCGTGCCAGTTGGCGGTAGGATAGATCCTAGTCACCGAGTCTATGACCGGCTCCTCGCCCTCAAGGGTTGTCTTGACCCGCACGGTCCCACCACGCAGATCCAAGAGCTCGTAGGTTAGCTCGTAGGATCCCTCCAAGTCCACAACCGTGATGAATGAGAGGTGCAAGACCCCCAAAGACTCTCGAGCCGTCGTCAAGATCGCTGGCAAGAGGTCGGGTCTGATCACGAGCCGTACTACGTTCTTCTCGACCGACGCCTCCTGAAGCTCGTGCCGGCCACGAAAGCCTTCGAGGTAATGGTCCAACCTGCCATTCAGGTCACCCTCTGGTAACGTAACGGTCATCTCTACGCTGTGCCCTTGGGGTCCGCGGGCTCCTCAGCAGCACCATTTTCCTGGGTGTTGCCAGGATCTTCGGGCACCCAGCCAACGTCGGTCATAGCAGCAGGCGGCATGCCCTTGCGCTCGAAAACATAAGTGCGCTCCAAAGGCTTTATACCCTCGAAGCGAGGCGCCTTGCCCTCGCTTATGTTTGTGTACTCACGCTCAGGGAGGTACTCAAGGAAATTCCCCTCTTCGTCCACGAGCGCAGGGCGCGGCCTCTCGTAGCCGACCTGCTGGGCGCGTTCGATCTTCTTCTGGAGCGTCATGATTCCGAAGATCAACGCTTCGGGGCGCGGTGGGCAGCCGGGCACGTAGACGTCGACCGGGATTACGCGATCCGCACCCATGAGAACCGAATAACCATCGAGGAATGGTCCACCCGAGATGGCACAGGCGCCCATAGCTATCACCCACTTGGGCTCGGGCATCTGCTCGTAGAGGCGTGTCATCCGCTCGGCCATCTTGGTCGAAACGGTGCCAGAGACGATCATGACGTCCGCCTGCCGCGGTGAGGCGGTAAAGAACCCTGCCCCGAAGCGGTCGAGGTCGTTGTGCGCCATGCCGGTGGACATCATCTCGATCGCACAGCATGCCAGGCCGAACTGCAAGGGCCATAAAGAGTTTTTTCTCGCCCAGTTAAAGAGCTTGTCCGAGCTCGTCGTTAACATGTTTGGTTCGTTGAACCTCTGCATCACACCCACTTAAGGGCTCCCTTCTTCCAGGCATAGGCAAGCCCTACGCCCAATATGAGCACGAAAATCACCATCTCCACAAAGCCGTACAAGCCGAGGCTCCGGTAGATCACGGCCCAGGGATAAAGGAACGCCGCCTCGACGTCGAAGATCAGGAAAAGTAGCGCAAAGACGTAGTAACGGACTGGGAACGGGCGCCACGGGTCCGTAACCGGCGTTTCACCAGTCTCGTAGTTCTGGCCCTTCATCCGCGAGCCCTTGCTGCTCGGCGCGATCAGACGCGCCAAGGCCAACGTGGTGGCTACAAACCCGGCGACCAGCAAGATGAACAAACCCACATACACATAGAGCGTGCCGTAACCTACCTCCTGCATCCCTTGCAATAAAGCTAGCGACAAATCAGGGCCTTTCTTCAAACGT
>JAFAPF010000087.1 GCA_019247245.1 Rubrobacter sp.
CCTGCTCAAGTGGACTCCGAGAACGGCGCAGGCGTAGAGGAGGTCCAGAGCAAAATCTCTCTCGGAGACGACGTCGAGCGAGTTAACGAGCGGCCGCATACCTAAAGCTCCCGCTGTCAGAGCAGGGTCGACCGGGTGTGGCGTACCGCCTAGAGCGGCGGCGCCTAGAGGCGAGACGTTCGCTGCCTCGCTGGCCGCGTCCAGCCGCTCGATGTCACGCTTGAATGCCCAGAAGTGCGCGAGGAGGTGGTGAGAAAGCAGGTTCGGCTGGGCTCGCTGGAGGTGTGTGTAACCAGGCAAGACGAGATCACGGTTCGCCTCGGCAGCCTCTACAAGCGCACGCATCGCATCGCGTAGTCTGTCCTTTATACGCCCTGCAGCATCCCGAGCGAAAAGATGCAAGTCGAGGGCGACCTGGTCGTTACGGCTCCGGCCTGTATGCAGCTTGAGCGCCACGTCGCCAACGATCTCATGTAGGCGACGCTCGACGGCGGTATGCACGTCCTCATCCGAGAGGGTCCATGTAAAGCGCCCTAACTCGACCTCCTCCAGCACTGCGTTCAAGCCCTGCACGAGCTCTTCTGCCTCCCTGACAGATACTATCCCCTTCTCGCCAATCATCCGGGCGTGGGCTATGGAGCCCCTTATATCGTACGGGGCAAGCCGGATATCAAACGGGATGGAGGCGTTAAGCCGCTCAAAGGCTTCGGCCGGGGAAGAACCGAACCTACCGCCCCAGAGAGGACTACCGTCGCGCTCGCTCATGCCCGCACAGTTTAGCCGAACGACGGAGAACTGACCGCTTAAGACGAGATAAGGCTATATCCTCTTCCGATGCATCCGCTAAGCCAGAGAGGCTTAAGTCGGCAGTGAAGCTTACGGTGTTCGCCTCTCAGGTCGCTCTTCGCCCGCTGGTGGGACTTCTCGCGGAGTCTCTGCCGAAGGCGCCACTCCGCGCCTTTCGGGCCGCTCTTCACCCGGTGGCGGAGCTTCTCGTGGGTGTTCCAATGCAACATCGGTAGGCGCTTCATCTTGTATAATAATATCCTCCTCCGGCATGACGAGCCCAGGGGAAGCAGCCTCCCTGGGCTTGATATCCGGAGACACCTCACCCTCGAGCCGAATCATCGACGGGATATCTCTCGAGATATCCAGCGGGGCGCCGGCGTCTCCGGGCGGCACCTCCTCGAGGATGCCCAAAAGCTCCTTGGCCCGGTCGGCTATTTCTATCTGAGCTGCCTGCGCTTCCAAGAAAAAGGTTGCTAGTTCGTCCCTGCCGGCCACCTCTGCATCTGCTGCGTACATCTCACAGTTCTCCGCTCCGTGCAGAGCATGGTAGAGCACGCTTATCAAGTTGTAGTGCTCATCTCTGCTTCCTGTGGTCCGCTCTCCAGGATCCATACTTTCTCCTCCTAGCGGTTGAGCTCTTACCGTTTACGGTTTGAGGTACCCCAGCTCAGGAGAGCGCAAACAGTACGGTGGTTCTGCATACCTAGAGCCGCAGGCACGTTTCAGCTACCGTAGCCTAGAAGATCCGTCCGGGAAGAACTCTCCAGAGTATCGATTACCCGCCGTTGTGCACAGGCTCGGTGGTGGAGTCGGCCAAGCGTCTCTCTCTGGTACTGTCTGATGGCAGACTTCAGGGTGCTCAGGCCCATGGTGGCGTTTCTCGTGCGGCTTCCGACGGCCTCGCGCCCGACGCGGTCCACGAAGGCCTCGTAGTCGAGATCGAGGACCTCGCTCATGGTAAGCCCATCGTCCATCACCCGCTCTAGGATCAAGCTCGTAGCTGCCTGGCTGATGATGTCACCTTGTCCAGTGAAGGAGAGGTCCCGTATGCGCCCCTCCTTCCCGCCTACAAGGTAGATAACTATCGAACCACCACACTCGGGGCTCCCGCCCAGCATCACCACGTCTGCTCCTTCGGTCACCCCCCAGCGACGAGGGTTCTGGTAGTGCTCCACAAGCACCGCTATCTGGCGTTGACGACTCAAAGGGAGGAGCTTCCTACCTTTCTATGGGGGCCCTGACAGCGTTGCCCCACTCCGTCCAACTGCCGTCATAGTTGCGTACATTGCCGTAGCCCAACAGGTACTTGAGCACAAACCAAGTGTGGCTGCTACGCTCCCCAATGCGGCAGTACGCTATGACCTCGTCTCTCTCATTGAGACCGGCCTCCCCCTCGTAGATCGCCTTTAGTTCGTCGGCACTCTTGAAGGTGCCATCCCCCCTAACAGCCCTGGCCCAGGGTACGTTCGCAGCACCGGGGATGTGACCACCTCTAAGCGCCCCCTCCTGCGGGTAGTCCGGCATGTGCAATAGTTCGCCACTGTACTCTCCAGGACTCCTCACATCCACCAGAGGTCCCCGCTTCTCGAGGTGCTCCATCACGTCTTCTCTGAAGGCCCTTATTTTAGAATCGTCGCGGGTAGGGACTGGGTAGTCTGTACGCGAGAAGGAGGGTACCTCCTGGGTAGTCGGTCTACCCTCGGCCTCCCACTTGAGCCGCCCTCCATCCATTATCTTCGCGTTCTCGTGCCCGAATAGCCCGAAGACCCAGAGGGCGTAGCAAGCCCACCAGTTGTTCTTGTCCCCATAGAAGACCACCGTGGTATCTGGGTAGATGCCCTTCTCGCTCATCAGCCTGGCAAAGTGCTCGGGGTCGAGGTAGTCCCTGATCAAAGGATCGTTCAGATCCTCGACCCAGTCGATCTTCACAGCATTAGGGATATGCCCTATCTCATAAAGGAGCACGTCCTCGTCAGACTCCACGATGCGCACGTTAGGGTCGTCCACGTGTTGTGCGACCCACTGGGTGCTAACCAGCATCTCCGGATGTACGTACCCCTTCTGCGCTATCTCCTGCTCTGCGCCCTGTGTCATGTGCTCTTTTCCTTTCTACAGTCCCATAAGCGTGTACGTATAGTCTAAACATTTCCGACAAACTTTGTCGAGAATAGCAGATAACTTCCGGCAGCGAGTGGGCAGAAGCTTATATAAGAAGAGCGCAGAGTTTAGCAGAAAGAGCTTTCAAGAGAAGAAGCGCGCAGAGCTTAGCGAGATGACTACATAGAGAAAACCGAAGGACGTTTCGGATTTCCGTTGTAACCCAAAGTAGGAAGGAGCCTGATGCATCGGCGGAACACCGCTGAAATGGAGCTTGTTTAAGCAGAGGGCTTGAAATCGGTCCAGTACCGAGTGCTCGCTGTCTTCACGGCGAGGGCCAGTGAACCAAGGCTTGCCTGCCAGCAAGCTCAAGGCGTCAGTAGAGACGAACGTCCGAACCTGCGCCGAGCCGTGCGCACCCTGAAGGCTCGGGAGTTGGTTTAGCAAGTAGCAATCTGGCGTGAAGGTTATTCGCCTCACCTTCTGGGACCCAAGGATGATAGAACCGTC